>NZ_NSGB01000013.1:0-174265 GCF_002294785.1 Mesorhizobium sp. WSM3868
GCCGCCGTCTTCGCAAGGCCGATGAACAGCCTGTCCTGCCAGATCGGCATGCCGGAATTGGGCGAGGCCTTCAGCGAGCGCCGCGACAGGAAGAAGGACGTCGTCATGATGTCGAACTTCCATCCCTGCTTGCGGCAGATCGCCAGCGCGCGCGGAATATTCGGCTGCTCCATGTAGCCGAAGGTCAGCGTGACCCGCATGAACAGCTCGTTGACCGTCTCCATCTTCACTCGCTCGCTATCCGGCACCACCGGCTGCGGTGCGGTCACCACGGAAAGAATGACATTCTTCTCATGCAGCACCTTATAGTGCTTCAGGCTGTGCATGAGCGCGGTCGGCGCGCTCAGCGGATCGCTGGTCAGGAACACGGCGGTGCCGGACACCAGCTGCGGCTTTTTCTTCAAAAGGTTCGCCGCCAGGAAGTCGAGCGGGATTTCGTTGCGTCGCGTCTTGTCGAACAGGTAGCGGCTGCCGCGCACCCAGGTCCACATGCCGAGGATGATGGCGAAAGCCACGGCGAGCGACGCCCAGCCGCCTTCGAACACCTTGACGATGTTGGAGGCAAAGAAGCCGACATCGATGAAGGCAAACAGAGCCGTTAACGACACCGCGACCCAGAGCTGCCACTTCCAGATACGGGTCATGACGACGAAGAGGAGCACCGTCGTCACCAGCATATTGCCGGTCACCGAGATCCCGTAGGCCGAGGCAAGTCTGCTGGACGCGCCGAAACCGACCACCAGAAGCATCACCACCAGCGCCAGCAGCATGTTGACGCGCGGCATGTAGATCTGGCCCGACTGTTTTTCGGACGTATGCAGGATCTCCAGCCGCGGCAGCATGTTGAGCTGCACCGCCTGCCTGGTCAGCGAAAAGGCACCGGAGATCACCGCCTGGCTGGCGATAACGGTCGCTGCCGTCGCCAGAATCACCATCGGGATCAGCGCCCAGCCTTCATTCATCTCGAAAAACGGATGGCCGACGACACCGTTCTTGGCGAGCACGAAAGCGCCCTGCCCGGCATAGTTCAATAGCAGGCAGGGAAATACGATCGCCAGCCATGCCAGCACGATTGGCTTGCGGCCGAAATGGCCGAGGTCGGCGTAGAGTGCCTCCGCGCCGGTGACGGCCAGGAAAATGGCGCCGATCGTGACAAAAGCCACGTCCGGCGAGTGGATCAGGAAGGCGACGATGTAGTGCGGGCTGATCGCCCAAAGGATTTCAGGATCGGCAATGATGTGATTCAGCCCGGACAGGCCGATGGCGAGGAACCACACGGCGGTGATCGGCCCGAAGATCAAGGCGACACCACCTGTGCCGAACCGCTGCACCGCAAACAGAATGGCCAAGATGAGCAGCGTCAGCGGCACCACATAAGGCTGAAAGGCGGGTGTCACGACATTCATGCCTTCGACGGCCGAAAGCACGGAGATGGCCGGGGTGATCACGGCGTCGCCAAAGAAAAGCGAGGCGCCGGCGATGCCGATGGCCAGGATGACCGCCGAACGCGTCGCGAAAGTGCTGCGCGCCAGCGCCATCAGCGAGAGCACGCCGCCTTCGCCACGGTTGTCGGCGCGCAGCACGAACATGATGTATTTGATCGTGACGATGATCGTCAGCGACCAGATGATCAGCGACAGCACGCCAAGGATATCGCCGCGATCGGCGACCTCACCGCGCGAGGAAGCAACGAGCGCCTCGCGGAACGCGTAGATCGGGCTGGTGCCGATATCACCATAGACGACACCCAGCGCGCCCAGCATCAGCACCTTGGTGCTGTGCTGCTCTATTTCCGGATGCCCCGTTTGCTCGACGGGTTCTGCCTCAGCACCATTGGCAAGGGCCATGACGACACTCCGATAAAATGCGCGGTGCTCTACGCTTGCTGCAGTGCAATATCAAGTGCCCTGGCGTTAGGGCTCCCATACCGCCAGTGCAAGGCTCGACCTGCAGAGGTGCATTCAAATCTATGGCACAATGTGGATGCTTGAAGCGTCAGATCGCGACCTGCGTACCGATCTCGACCACGCGCCCGGTGGGGATCTGGAAATACTCTGTCGCATCCGCCGCCGTCTTCGCAAGGCCGATGAACAGCCTGTCCTGCCAGATCGGCATGCCGGAATTGGGCGAGGCCTTCAGCGAGCGCCGCGACAGGAAGAAGGACGTCGTCATGATGTCGAACTTCCATCCTTGCTTGCGGCAGATCGCCAGCGCGCGCGGAATGTTCGGCTGCTCCATGTAGCCGAAGGTCAGCGTCACCCGCATGAACAGCTCGTTGACCGTCTCCATCTTCACCCGCTCGCTGTCCGGCACCACCGGCTGCGGCGCGGTCACCACCGAAAGAATGACGTTCTTTTCGTGCAGCACCTTGTAGTGCTTAAGGCTGTGCATGAGCGCGGTCGGCGCGCTCAGCGGATCGCTGGTCAAGAACACGGCGGTGCCGGACACCAGCTGCGGCTTCTTCTTGAGGAGGTTCATCGCCAGGAAGTCGAGCGGAATTTCGTTGCGGCGCGTCTTGTCGAATAGGTAGCGGGTGCCGCGAATCCAAGTCCACATGATCAGCCCCATGATCAAAGCGACAGTGATCGACACCCAACCGCCTTCGACCATCTTGACGACATTGGCCGAGAAGAAGCCGAGGTCGATGACGCCGAAGAGCAGCGCCAGCGCCAATGCGAGCGCCAGCTGCCATTTCCAGAGCCAGCGCATGACGACAAACAAGAGGATCGTCGTCATCAGCATCTCACCGGTCACCGAAATGCCATAGGCGGAGGCGAGCGCGCTCGAGCTGCCAAAACCGACGACCAGAAGCATCACGCCGAGCGCGACCAGCAGATTGACCCTCGGCATATAGATCTGGCCGCTTTGCATCTCGGATGTGTGCTGCACCTCGATGCGCGGCAGAAGATTGAGCTGCACCGCCTGTCTGGTCAGCGAGAAGGCGCCGGAGATCACCGCCTGGCTGGCGATGACCGTCGCCGCCGTTGCCAGGGCGACCATCGGCATCAGCCCCCATTCGGGAAGCATCTGGAAGAACGGGTTGGTCGGCTTGCCGCCGTGCGAGAGCACGAAGGCGCCCTGCCCGAAATAGTTGAGGAGCAGGCAAGGGAAAACGATGGAAAACCAGGCCAGCACGATTGGCTTGCGGCCGAAATGGCCAAGGTCGACATAGAGCGCCTCGGCGCCAGTGACCGCGAGGAAAACCGCGCCGACGGTGACGAAGGCGCCCGTCGGCGTGGTGGCCAGGTAATAGACCGCATAGTAGGGGTTTATAGCCAACAGGACGGACCAATCGTCGACGATGTGATAGAGGCCGGCAACGCCGATCGCCACGAACCATGTCGCCGTGATGGGTCCAAACACTGCCGCCACCTTGCCCGTGCCGAAACGCTGCACGGCGAAAAGCACCGCCAGAATCACCAGCGTGATCGGAACGACATAGGCATCGAGCGCCGGCGTGATGACTTCCAGGCCTTCAACCGCCGAAAGCACGGAGATCGCCGGCGTGATGATCGAATCGCCGAAGAAGAGGGCCGCGCCGCAGAGGCCGATCACCAGGATCAGGCTGGAGCCCTGCGGATAGGCGCTCCGTGCCAGCGCCATCAGCGACAGCGTGCCGCCCTCGCCCTTATTGTCGGCCCTCAGCACGAAGGCGACATATTTGATCGTGACGATGATGGTGAGCGCCCAGACGATCAGCGACAGCACGCCGAGCACATCGTTGCGGGCAACCACTCCCCCTGAAGCATGGAGAGCCTCTCGAAAGGCGTAGATCGGGCTCGTGCCGATATCGCCGTAGACGACGCCGAGCGCACCGAGCATCAGAACCTTGGTGCTGTGCTGCCGCTCGGCCTCGGCATGGCCCGAAGGTTCGAGGGATTCTGTTTCGCTGGCGTTGGCTAGCACCATGAACCCCACTTCATCAGATTCGCCACGCTCCGACGCTGCCGCAAAGCGCGGAACACGCCGGAGCTACGCAAGGCTTCCTCGCCCTACCATCCGCAGGCCTTCAAGAACCGCCCAACCGTGCCGGCCATGCCATACTCCAGCGCATCCGCTGTCAACCCATGTCCGATCGATACTTCGGCCAATGCGGGGATGCGTTTGATCAGTGCAGGCAGATTGTTCACGGTCAAATCGTGGCCGGCATTGACCTGGAGCCCCGCCGCGAGTGCCGCGTCCGCGGTTTTTCCCAGTCTTTCCAATTCCTTGGCCGCCTTGGCGGAATCGGAATGGTAACCGCCATAGGGCCCGGTATAGAGCTCGATCCGGTCGGCGCCGGTATCGCGCGCGGCATTCACGCCGGCCGCATCGGCGTCGGAAAACAGCGACACCCTAAATCCGCCCTTCTTCAGCCGCTTGACGATCGGTGTCAGGAACGCAGCCTGCGCGACGAAGTTCCAGCCGTGGTCTGACGTCGCCTGCGCCGGATCGTCGGGCACCAGTGTCACCTGCTCCGGCTGGCTCTTCTCGACAAGCGCTAGGAAATCCTCTGTCGGGTAGCCCTCGATGTTGAATTCCGTCTTGGGGAACTCATCGTCGATCAGCGCCCTGATCTCCGGCAGGTCGGAATGTCTCGTATGCCGCTCATCGGGGCGTGGATGGACGGTCAACCCATGCGCGCCGGCGGCAAGAGCGATGCGCCCCAGCCCTATGACGCTCGGCCACGGCAGGTCGCGGCGGTTGCGCAGCATGGCGACAGCGTTGAGGTTGACCGAAAGCTTTACAGGCATGAATTCGCATCCAGCTTGGTTTTGGCGGGCATCTATAGCGCCTTTGCAGGGAACAGATAGTGGGTTTCCGGTGTTCCAGAGACTAGCTGATGGCCAACACAAGGATTTGCCAGTGAATTTCCTCGAGGCGGTGCCGGCGATACGCCGCATTGAAACCAACCGTGACGCGCTTTTTGCCATCGACGTCGTCGGCGATGTCTCGCCGGCGGATGCGGAAAACCTGTTCGGCCTGCTGGAAGCTGCCTATGCCCTGCACCCGAGGATCGACGTGCTGGTGCGGCTGACTGACGAGGAGAGCGTCGATTGGGCCAACATCTCGCAAGAGACGCTGCAGCAAGGTGTGGCCGACGCGCTGGAGCATGTCGTCCGTTGCGCAGCTATCGGCGAACCGCGCTGGGCATCGCTTGTCGGCGACTTCTTTCCGAAGGTTCTGCCGTTCGAATTCCGGCATTTCACCAGTCAGGACGAAGCCGCGGCCTGGCAATGGCTCGATGCGAGGCCGGCAGAATAAGCGGACTGGAGCAATTCCATGAAAGGTGTGACGGCTTTCCGTTCAGAATTGCGCCAAAACAACGAGCTAGAGGGGTTTACCGTTTCCTGACCCGGTGAACCGCTCTATCGCACGATCGTCAGCCGCTCGGCCGCACGCGTGATGGCCGTATAGAGCCAGCGTTGCCGGGTCTCCTTGAAGGCCCAGCTCTCGTCGAACAGCACGACGGCGTTCCACTGCGAGCCCTGCGCCTTGTGCGCGGTCAGCGCATAGCCGTAGTCGAAATCGTCGAATCGCTTCTTCTGCTGCCATGGAATCTCGGCATCCGGATCCTCGAACGCCGCCTTCAGCAGCTTGATCTTGGCAACGCCGCGGTCGGGATCGTCCTCCTCCGGCGAGACCAGCAGGTTGATGCCGGGCTTCACCGTCTCGCGTGACGAGGTCATCACTTTCCACAGCGATCCGTTGAGCAGCCCCTTGGCCGGATCGTTGCGCAGGCAAACCAGCTTGTCGCCGGCCTGCGGATAATCGGCGGAAAAGCCCTTCAGTTCGCGCAGGCGCTGGTTGTAGCGCCGCCGCGTGCGGTTGGTGCCGACCAGCACCTGATCGGCTTTCATCACCAGATCCTGCGTGACCCCTTCCCTGCCGATCACCTGCGCCGTGCCGTAGTCGCCATGCATGAACTCGCGGCCTTCGCGCACGTCGAGCGCCAGCCGGATGATCGGGTTGTCGCGCGCCTGGCGATGGATCTCGGTGAGCAGCACATCCGGCTCATGCTCGGTGAAGAAGCCGCCGCCGGAGATCGGCGGCAACTGCGCCGGATCGCCGAGCACTAGGATCGGCGTGCCGAAGCTCTGCAGGTCGCGGCCGAGTTGCTCGTCGACCATCGAACATTCGTCGATGACGACGAGCTTGGCGCGCGCGATCGGACTTTGCCGGTTGAGTGAAAAGGTCGGCGACATCGACGTCTTGCCGGTCACCTGGTCCTCGACCGATTCCTCGCCCTTCGGCCTGTAGATCAGCGAATGGATGGTGCGGGCGTTGGTCGCTCCTTTGGAGCGCAGCACCTGGGCAGCCTTGCCGGTGAAGGCCGCGAATTGCACCTGCCCGTCGACATGCTCGGCGAAATAGCGCGCAAGCGTCGTCTTGCCGGTGCCGGCATAGCCGAACAGGCGGAATATCTGCGGCCGCCCGTCCTTCAGCCAGCGGCCGACCGCCTTCAAAGCCTCGTCCTGTTGGGGAGAGAATTCCATCAGTTCGACAGACCGGATTCGCGAGCGAAACACAAGGTTGCGTGCCATCACCGGCGTCGTCGGCGACGGTCTCATTCATTATCAGCTCGGCACGCTATCAGGCGCAAACAAGAACGTAAAGGGAACGCAGCTTGAGTCCGGGCTACCGGCGGGCTCCGGGATCATTCTCCAGCAGGATCGGCTTGCCGTGCGGCGTGGCGTGCGCGGCACGCTCCCAGGCGGCCGCGAGCGCATCGATCTCGTGCTTGCCGGCGACGCCCTTGGTCGCCAGCAATTTTTCCAGCGCCGACAGCCAGTGCTCGTAATAGTCGTGGCCGTCCCTCGCGGCGTCCGGCTTCTTCACTTCGGCGGACAGGGCGTCCGCCCATTCGTTCCACGAAAACAAGCCGCTGTCGTGCAGCGCGACCGTGATGGCGAAAGCCTCCGCCTGCCACGGTTCGGCGAACACCGGATCGTCGAAGCCGCCCGGCAGTTCGGTCTCATGCCGGCTCAAGGTAGCTCTCCCAGGCATCGATCGAGACCTCAAGCGTCGGGTCGGCGCCCTCGCCCCAGATCTCGGCACCGTCGAAAACCACGGTATAGACCCATTGCGGGTTCTCGCCCTTGCCATGCGCGTTGCTGTCCGGGAACACGAAGCCGTCGCGAACGGCCTCGATCCTTCCGTTCTTGCCGCGCGCGTAGCGCGGCAGGCGCGTATGGCCGGTCGGACTGAAATTCTTCGTCCGCACGCGGTCGCCCGCCTGGAAGCGCGCCGGCGCAGCCACGGGACGGTCGCAAGGCCCACCCTTGGCGAGCACGGCAGGCACATCGGCAGCCTTCAGCACGCGTTTGGGTGTCGCCGCCGGATCGACAGCCTTGCCGGCGGCAAGGTCGCGTTCCGTCACGAAGCCATGGCGCTTCAGGAGTACCTCAAGCGCCTGGATCCAGATCTGGTAATAGCTCGACGAATAATAATCGGCGGGATGCAGCGACTCTCGCGCATGCCGGCTCTCGTCGATGTTCCAGGCACCCATGGCGCCGGCAGTGAGCGTGACGCCAAGCGCCCGCCGCTCCCAGGCAGCATACTCGTCCGTCTCGGGCCCGACCGGCCCGAACCCCATCTGCCCGCCAAGATCTTGCGGCCCGTTCATGCCGGCTCCTTCGCCAGCGCCGTGCCGATCATCGAATCGCGGCTGACCAGGCTGGCGAGTTGCTCCTCGCTCCAGCCGTCGGTGCCTTTCGGCCGCATCGGCACCACCAGATAGCGAAGCTCGGCCGTCGAATCCCAGACCCGGATTTTCCTGCCCGCGGGCAAGGTTAGCCCGAATTCTTCCAAAACGCCACGCGGATCGATAACAGCCCGCGAACGATAGGGCGGCGCCTTGTACCAGACCGGCGGCAGGCCGAGCACGGACCACGGATAGCAGGAGCAGAGCGTGCAGACGACGAGGTTGTGCGTCTCGTGCGTGTTGAACACCGCCTGCATGTGCTCGCCCTGACGCCCGGTATAGCCGAGCGAGGCAATTGCTGCCGTCGCGTCGCGCTTCAGCCATTCGGCATAGGCCGGATCGTTCCAGGCCTTCGCCACCACCCTGGCGCCGTTGCGTGGGCCGATTTTCGTCTCGTATGTATCGACGATGACGTCGATGGCCGCCGGATCGATCAGGCCCTTCTCGGTAAGGATCGTTTCCAATGCGCGCACGCGCGCCGCAAACGGATCGAGCTCGTTGTCGTGATCGTGATCATGGGACATGGCGCAAGGTTACGATCGTGCGCACGCCCCCGCAAGCTCGGCACCTTGGGCCAGAGCCGGGCCGCCTATTCGGCGGCCAATTTTTTCGGCTCGGCATTTTCTCCGGGGTCGAAGAGCGAGGGCTGCTCGACCGGCTCGACCGCATGCAACTCCGGCCGGCTCTTCTTCGAGGAGAAGCTGAGCAGCCAACCGGAGAAATGCTCGAAATAGACATAGATGACCGGCGTGACGAACAGGGTCAGCGCCTGGGATGCGAGCAGGCCGCCGACCACCGCAACGCCGAGCGGCTGGCGCAGCTCGGCGCTGGCGCCGGTGCCGAGCGCGATCGGGAACGTGCCCATCAAGGCCGCCAGCGTCGTCATCATGATCGGCCGGAAACGCATCAGGCAGGCCTTGTGGATAGAGTCCAGCGCCGACATGCCCTCGCGCCTCAACTCCAGCGCCACGTCGATCATCATGATGCCGTTTTTCTTGACGATGCCGATCAGCATCAGGATGCCGATCACGGCTATGACCGACAGGTCCATGCCGAAGAGCCGCAATGCAACCACCGCGCCCAGTACCGCCGATGGCAGGCCCGTCAGAATGGTCAGCGGATGGATGAAGCTCTCGTAGAGCATGCCGAGCACAATGTAGATCGTGAGAATCGCGCCCCCGATCAGCAGCCCTTGGTTGGCAAGCGAATCCTGGAACGTCTTGGCGGTGCCGGCGAAGGTGGTGCCGATCGCCTGCGGCATGCCGATCTGGTCCTTGAGCTGGTTGATGCGGGTCACCGTGTCGCCGAGCGAGACACCCTGCGGCAGGTTGTACGAGATCGTCACCGCCGGCAGCTGGCCAAGCTGGTTGACCGTCAAGGCGCCGGCCG
This sequence comes from Mesorhizobium sp. WSM3868, assembly GCF_002294785.1. Lineage (NCBI taxonomy): Bacteria > Pseudomonadati > Pseudomonadota > Alphaproteobacteria > Hyphomicrobiales > Phyllobacteriaceae > Mesorhizobium > Mesorhizobium sp. WSM3868. The sequence goes on from NZ_NSGB01000013.1 coordinate 9,074, forward strand.
TGCGATCGACCCGGGCGAAGGCACCGAGAGGAACGAGGCTGCCGCTCGCCGTTCTCACCTGAATGGCCAGCATGCGCTCCGGCGACCACTCGATCTTCGGATCGAGCTCGGTGATGACCTCGTAACTGTCGGCCGAGCCGAAAATGGTTGAAACCTGATCGGTGCCGAAGCCGCCATAGAGGGCGGAGCGCAGCGTGTCCGTGTCGATGCCGAGCTGCGCGGCCTTGTCGCGATCGACGACCAGCGACGCCTGCAGCGCGTTGTTCTGCAAATCACTTGTGACGTCGGTGAAGAATTTATGATCGGCGGCCATGGCGTCGTTCAATTTCTGCGCCCAGGCGTCCGTCGCGCCGTTATCGAGGCCTTGGACGACCAGCTGATAGGCGCTGGCCGAGGAACGCGAGCCGAGCCTGAGGTTCTGCACCGGTTGCATATAGGTTTCGATGCCGGCGACGCCGGACAGCTGCCGCCTCAAATCGGAAAGCACCTTCTCTATGTCGGGACGCCTGTCCTTGTCCTTCAGTTGCACGAACAACTGTCCCTGATTGAGCGCATTGTTGCCGCTGCCCACCGACCAGGCGACGTGATCGACGTAAGGCGAATGCGAGAAGACGTCGGCAACCTGGCTCTGCAGCTTCGTCATCGCGTCGAAGGAGATGTCCTGGCGTGCGATGGTGGTTACCGAGATCTGGCCTATGTCTTCTTGCGGGAAGAAGCCCTTCGGCGAAACCTGGATCAGCCAGACAGAGGCCGCCGCGGTGCCGACGAAGACCAGGAACACCAGGAAGGTGTGGCGCAGACAGAAGCTCAGGATCCAGTCATAGCCACGCGTGATGAGATCATGTCTGTGACCGTCGGCATGCGCGTCGCGATCGGCCTTGGTCACCGACAAGAGCCGCGAGCACAGCATCGGCGTCAGGGTCAGCGACACGAACATCGACGCCAGGATGGCGACCGTCACCACGACGGCGAATTCGTTGAAGATGCGACCGATGACGCCGCCCATCAGAAGCACGGGGATGAACACCGCCACCAGCGAAATCGAAATCGATATGATGGTGAAGCCGATCTCGCGCGCGCCCTTGAGCGCGGCGTCGAAAGCCGACAGTCCGTCCTCTTCCATGTGGCGGAAGATGTTTTCGAGCATGACGATTGCGTCGTCGACGACGAGGCCGACGGCCAGCGTCAGACCCATCAGTGAGATGTTGTCGATCGAGAAGCCGAACAGGAACATCGCGCCGAGGGTTGCGATCAGCGAGATCGGCACGGCCACCGCCGGGATGATCGTTGCCGTGACGCGGCGCAGGAACACGAAGATCACCATCACGACCAACGCGATGGTCAGGAGCAGCGTGAACTGCACGTCGTCGACGGCCTGGCGGATCGAGGTGGATCGGTCGTTGAGCAGTTTGATGCTCGCGGCAGCCGGCATCTGGTCCTGGAAGGACGGCAGCATCGCCTTGACCTTGTCGACGACGTCGACCGTATTGGCGTCGGGCTGACGCTGCACGGCCATAATAATGGCGCGCGTGCCGTCATACCAACTCGCCGTCGTCGTGGTTTCGACCGAGTCGATGACGCGCGTGACCTCGCCCAGCCGCACCGGATGGCCGTTCTTGGTGGCGATGATAATGTTGGAAAAATCGGCGGCGTTCATCAGCTGGGTGTTGGCCGTGATCGTCAGCTGCTGCTTGTCGTTCTGCAGGACGCCGAGCGGGGTGTTGCTGTTGGCCGAGGCCACGGCCGTCTGCAACTGGTCGATCGAGATGCCGCGCGCGGCGAGGGCGGTCGGATCGATCTGGATGCGCACCGCATATTTTTGCTGTCCGTAGATCGAAACCTGCGCAACGCCATCGATGGTCGACAGCGAGGGCGAGATGACGTTTTCGGCGAAGGCGTCGAGGTCGGTGAGTGGAACGGTGTCGCTGACCAGCGACATCAGAAGAATCGGCGCATCGGCCGGATTGACCTTGCGATAGCTTGGCGGCGCCGTCATTTGCGGCGGCAGCGATTTTTGCGTGCGCGCAATGGCTGCCTGAACGTCCGCGGCGGCCGCGTCGATGTCGCGGTTGAGCACGAACTGGATGGCGATCGAGGTCTGGCCCAGCGAGTTGGTGGTCGAAATCGAATCGATGCCGGCAATGGTTGCGAACTGCTTGATCAGCGGCGTTGCGACCGAGGTCGCCATGGTCTCCGGCGAAGCGCCGGCCAGTTGGGCCGAGACATTCACCACCGGGAACTCCGCGCTGGGCAGCGCGGCAACCGGCAGGAACTTGTAAGCGAACAGTCCGCCCAGCACGAGGGCGAACGACATCAGCAGCGTGGCGACGGGCTTTCGTATGCAGAATTCGGAAATCATGGGCGAGCCTCGCCGGCCTTGTCGGCTTGTGCGACCTTAGGCGAATTTTGATCGCCACTGTTGCTCGCTGTCTTGCCTTCGTGCACCGTCGCGCCGTCCTTTAGCCTTGTCTGGCCTTCGACCACCACTTTCTCGCCGCCCTTGAGGCCTTGGCTGATGGCGCTGTTATCGCCCTCCGTCAGCGCCACCTGCACGGGCCGCATCTCGACCGTGTTGTCCGGCTTGACCACATAGACGAAGGGACCTTTCTGGCTCGGCTGCACCGCGACGGTCGGCACCGAGGTCATTTGCGGCATCGTGCCGGCATCAAGGATGACGTTCACATACTGCCCCGGCCAAAGCGAAAGATCGGAGTTCGGTATGCTCGCCCGCGTGGCGATGGTGCCGGAGGCGGTGTCGACGCTGGAATCGACGAAATCGAGCGTGCCCTTGCCGATCGGCGTCGGATCGCCGTCCTTGGTCAGCGTCACGTCGCCTTGCTGTGGGCTCGCCAACGCCTTGTGCAATAAAGCAAGGTTGCTTTCCGGCAGAGTGAAATTCACCTGCAGCGGGTCCATCTGTGTGATGGTCACAAGCGGCGTCGTGGTGCTTGAGCCGTTGCTGGTGGTGACGAGATCCCCGACCGAGACGTTGACCGCTCCCAGCCTGCCTGAGATGGGCGCGCTGATGGTCGCGTAGCTTAACTGGACCGTATCGGCGTCGATCGTCGCCTTGTCGGCATCGATGGTGGCGGCCGCGGCCTTCTGCGCCGCCAGTGCCTGGTCGTAAGTCTGCTGCGTGCCAGCCTGCTTGGCGACAAGGTCCTTGGCGCGCTGAAGATCCGCTGTAGCGCTCACCAGCAGGGCCTGGTCCTTGACCAGCGTCGCCTGGTCCTTGGCAAGCTGCGCCTTCAGCGCGCGGTCATCGAGCGAGAAGAGAAGGTCGCCGGCCTTGACCATTTGCCCGTCCTTCACCGCGATCGACACGATCTGGCTGGAGACACGGGCATTCACGCTGACCACCGACGGCGAGGAGACGAAGCCGATGGCGTAGCGGCGGATCGGAAAATCGGCGGTCGTCGCAGTTGCCGAAACAATAGAGGCGGAACGCGCGCCGCCAGCGCCGCCCTTTTGGCTGCCCGATGCCTTGTTCGTGTCGGCGCCGACTGCGTCGGCCTGCTGGCCGGAGATCAGCTGCTGCACCCTGCCCATCGTGGCGGGCGACAGATAAAGGCCGACACCTACAAGGCAGGCCAGAGCAACGACTGTAAAGGCGATTTTTCCGCGCATCGACAACTGGCCCTCTATCCGACACGCCGAAACCGGTGGTCTATTCTCAGCTCATTCACGGCCGTTGCCGCGAATTTCGCCGAATAGATAGGACAAGGCTTTGGCGGAAAAGGGCCAAAACGCGGGATTACGAAGATTTAATATGCACTGCACAATTGTTGTGCAGCCGTCTAACGTGCCGTGGCGATCCCTTAACGCAGCATCGGCCAGAGCGTCGCTGCGAGCAGCAGACCCATTCCTATGTTGAACCATTTCAGCCGCATGGGATCCGAAAGGAAGCCGCGCAGCGCGATGCCGAACCCGGCCCACACCGAAACGCTGGGCAGGTTGACGATGGTGAAGGCGATCGAAATCAGCGCCACCGAGACGAACGGATGATCCGGATTGGTGTAGACGGCCATGGCAGTGATCGCCATCACCCACGCCTTCGGGTTGACCCATTGGAACGCGGCGGCATCGATGAAGCGCATCGGACGCGCCTTCGCCCCGTCCTTGCCACCCATCGAGCGCGACATGCCGATCTTCCAGGCAAGGTAGAGCAAATAGGCGGCGCCGGCGATTTTCAGCGCCATATGCAGCACCGGAAACGCTGTCAGCACCGCGCCGAGTCCGAAGCCGACGGCCAGCAGCAGAACCAGAAAACCGATGCTGATGCCGAGCATATGCGGAACCGTTCTGAGGATGCCGAAATTGACGCCGGAGGCCAGCAGCATGAGATTGTTCGGCCCTGGCGTGATCGACGTCACGAAGGCATAGACCAGGAGTGCAAGGAACGCGTTGACGGACATCATATCCTCTCCGGATAGGTCAGCTATATTGTCCTTTTTCGGCAGGTGCGCAAAAGCCACGGACGGGTCGACCGCCGGGCCAGCGAGGAGAAGTTGAAGCAGTCGGAGCGGTGGTGGCGCGCCTACATCCCCTGCGGGCCGCGGTTCATGGCTGCGACACCGGTGCGGCAGATCTCGACCAGGCCGAGCGGCTTCATGATGGCAATGAACTGGTCGAGCTTGGAACCCTTGCCGGTGATTTCGAAGATGAAATGCTCGGTGTTGGCGTCGATGACCGACGCGCGGAAGGCATCGGCCAGCCGCAGCGCCTCGACGCGGGCGTCGCCGGTGCCGGCGACCTTGACGAGCGCAAGCTCGCGCTCCAGCGGCCGCTCCTGGCCGAGCTCGTGCGAGCGCACGGTGAGATCGACCACGCGGTGCACTGGCACGATCCGCTCGAGCTGGTGCTTGATCTGCTCCAGCACATGCGGCGTGCCGCGCGTCACGATGGTGATACGCGACAAATGCTTCTCGTGCTCAGTCTCGGACACCGTAAGGCTTTCGATGTTGTAGCCGCGCCCCGAGAACAAGCCGATGACGCGGGCAAGCACGCCCGGCTCGTTGTCGACCAGCACGGAAAGCGTGTGCGTTTCCGGCTTTTCGGTTTCCTTGGCGATGAAGTAGGCGGAGCCGGTCGGCTGGAGCTGTGCGTTCATGACGTGAATCTCGATTTCAAACTTTGGCGCTAATTCTCTGTTTCCACACGGCTTCCGCCGCAGACGCTGCCTGCCGCTACACCAGTTCCCTGCCCTTGGCGTCGATGGCGTTGGCCACCGCCTCGTCGGTCGCCTCGTCAGGCAGGAGCATCTCGTTATGCGCCTTGCCGGACGGGATCATCGGGAAGCAGTTGGCGAGAGTCGCCACGCGGCAGTCGAACAGCACCGGCTTCCTCACCGAGATCATCTCGCGGATCGCGTCATCCAACTCGTCCGGCTTGTCGCAGCGTATGCCATGGCCGCCATAGGCGTCCGCCAGCTTGACGAAATCCGGCATCGCCTCGGTGTAGGAATGCGACAGCCGGTTGCCGTGCAGCAGCTGCTGCCACTGGCGCACCATGCCCATATACTGGTTGTTCAGGATGAAGATCTTGATCGGCGCGTCGTACTGCACGGCCGAGCTCATCTCCTGCATCGTCATCTGCACCGAAGCGTCGCCGGCGATGTCGATGACCAGCGCATTCGGATGTGCGATCTGCACGCCGAGCGCCGCGGGCAGGCCATATCCCATCGTGCCCAGGCCGCCCGAGGTCATCCAGCGGTTGGGCTTGTCGAAGTGATAGTGCTGCGCCGCCCACATCTGGTGCTGGCCGACTTCGGTGGTGATGTAGGTGTCCATATCCTTGGTCAGCGCATAGAGCCGCTGGATCGCATATTGCGGCATGATCACGTCGTTGTTCATCCTATAGGCGAGCGAGTCCCGCGCGCGCCATTTCGCGATCTGCTCCCACCATGGATAGAGCGCCTTCTTGTCGGCCTTGGCGGTCGCCCGCCACAGCCGCACCAGATCCTCCAGCACGCGGCCGACATCGCCCAGGATCGGCACGTCGGCATGGACGTTCTTGTTGATCGAGGACGGATCGATGTCGATATGGATCTTCTTCGAGTTCGGCGAGAACGCGGTCAGCCGGCCGGTGATGCGGTCGTCGAAGCGCGCGCCGATGCAGATCATCACGTCGCAATCATGCATGGCCATGTTGGCTTCGTAGGTGCCATGCATGCCGAGCATGCCGATCCAGTTCTTGCCAGAAGCCGGATAGGCACCGAGGCCCATCAGCGTCGAGGTGATCGGGAAGCCGGTGAGGTCGACCAGCTCGCGCAGCAGATGGCTGGCTTCCGGACCTGAATTGATGACGCCGCCGCCGCTGTAGATGATCGGCCTCTTCGCGCCGGCCATCAATTCGACGGCGGCCTTCACCTTCTCCAGATCGCCCTGGACCTTCGGCTGATAGCTGGTGCGCGGCGCCGTTTGCGGCGGCACGTAGATGCCCTTGGCGAACTGCACGTCCTTCGGAATGTCGACGACGACCGGGCCCGGCCGCCCGGTGGTCGCGACATGGAAGGCTTCGTGGATGGTGGCGGCGAGCTCGTTGACGTCCTTCACCAGCCAATTGTGCTTGGTGCAGGGGCGCGTGATGCCGACGGTGTCGCATTCCTGGAAGGCGTCGGAGCCGATCAGCGAGGTCGGCACCTGACCGGTGAGACAGACCAGCGGAATGGAATCCATCAGCGCGTCCTGCAGCGGCGTCACCGCATTGGTGGCCCCGGGGCCGGACGTGACCAGCAGCACGCCGGCCTTGCCGGTCGAACGCGCATAACCTTCGGCGGCATGGCCGGCACCCTGCTCGTGCCTGACCAGAATGTGCTCGACCTCATCCTGCTGGAAGATCTCGTCATAGATCGGAAGGACCGCGCCGCCCGGATAGCCGAAGACATGCTTGACGCCGTTGTCCTTAAGCGCCTGCACCACCATTTCGGCGCCGGTCATTTCGCGCCGCTCGTTATGTCCGTTGCTCATCGGTCTGGTCCCGTACTGTTCGCCATCTGGCGATTTGCTGGTCGTTTAGTTGGGTTTTGGGCAATAAAAAAGGCCCCCGAGGGAGCCTGTGGGATGCGCATGGGAGGTTTTCGCCCGGCGGTTACACCGCCTTGCCCACGCGCCAGCCTACGAGAATGAGTGCTGTTTTCATGGGCGCGGACAATAAGGTCGGTTCCGCGCCGCTGTCAACGGGCAATCTGTCGGTCTCATTGTTCAGCGGCGCGGATTGTTCAGGCCGCCAGCACCACACCCCTTGCCTGGTTGCCGCCAATGCATTTGCCGCGTATGTCGAGACGCATGATGTTGCCGAGAAAACGTCCCTAGTCTTCGGCGGCGCACTATTGGCGGCAAGTGTGGCGCGTGGGGCGGCGACGGGTGATCTGAGATCACGTCGCGCTTTGGGCCGCGAACTTTTTCACCACCCGCTCCAGCAGCGGCACGTAGTCGCGAAAGGCGCGCGTCTTCATGTTGGCGACCTTGCCACCCTCGTCCCAGATGCGCACACGCATGGCTTCCTGATGGAATGGATTGCTGCGGAACTCCGCCACCTCCTCCGCGCTCATCGGCCCGCCTTGCAGCGACAGCGTATGAACCGAGGCCGGCGACAGCTTGCCGAAATAGGACGGATCGGTGGCGCAGAGATAACGCTTGGCCGCAACATGCAGCCTGACGCATTCGACGATGACCGGCGGAAAGAACGGCGCCAGCACCTCGCCCCCCGCCTCGTCGTGGTGCTTGTCCTCGACGTCGTCGGGCGAATAGGTACCGAACTCGCTGGTGTAGTGGCCGATGTCGTGCAGCAGCGCCGCAGCCACAAGCTCCTCCGGCGCGCCATCCTGCTCGGCTAGCCACGCGCCCTGCAGCATATGCTCGGACATGGTGACCGGCTCGCCGAGATAGGATTCCGCGCCGCGACGCTCGAAAATGTCGGCGATGAACTCGACGATGTTGCCGGTGTTCAGTTCATTCGATTTCATTCGGCCGCCTCTCTGACATCGTGTTCGATTGCCGCCAGCGTGGACAGCAGGCCGTCTTTGTCGGCGTAGCAGCCCTGCAGCCAGCGCGTGCCGCTGCCGGAAAAGGCCTTGCGCGCATGCATGACGCGCGTGTTGTCGACGATGAACGACTGGCCCGCCTCGAGCTTGAAGGTCACCTCGAAGGCCGGATCCTCGATCAGTTCGGCGAACCGGCGATAGGCAGCGTAATATGCGTCCATTTCGGCGAACGGCACGTCGATGGTCGGCGCCAGCGAACGGTTGTTGAAGCGCACGCAGATGAGCTCGCCATCCGGTCCGAGCTCGATCATCGGGCGCTTGGACTGCAGCCGCACGCCCGATGAGCCGGCATATTCGAAGCGTGCCGGATAGGAGGAAAGCAACCGGAAGCCGTCCGAATTCTCGGCCTGCAGCGCGGCCGCCACCGCGAATCCGTCGACGACGCTGGATTCGCCGCCTTCCACCGTATTCTCGATACAGGCCAGGATCTGCAGCGTCGGCACCGGGTCGCGGTAGGGATTGTCGGTATGCGCCTGCAGGCCGAGATTGGTGTAGGCGAGATTGCTCGGATTGACCTCGGCGCGCACCTCGAACCAGCGCCCGTAATTGGTCTCCCTGATATATCCGAAGAGATCGGCCACATTGCACAATGCCCCGGATTCGGCCGGCAGACCGTCCATGACGGCAAAGCCAAAGCTCCGCATCGCCGTCAGCCATTGCCGCAGAACATTCCTGTCCTGCCTGGCCTCAAGATAGGCCGCGCGCGGCACCGAACTCTGCATCGTGGCCTTGGTCCACCGCCGAATGTCGCTGCCGGTCCAGCCGGGCTGCCGATTTTCTTCACGGTCGTAAGTATGGCCACGAAGCCAGCTCGCGGGAAAGCTGACGGTCTTGTCTTCAGGCACGAACGTGACCACCAGCGCCTCGCCCTCGATCGAGGCCTCTCCGATCCGTGTCTCGGCCGGAATGTCCAGGATGGTGATCAGCCGCTGGCCGTTGCCGGAGCTGCGGGTCCTGTCGTCCAGTGCGTTGTCGCGCAGCCACATGGCATGGAATCGGCTGCGTGTTCCATCGTCCCAGCCTAGCGCGATCGTCCGTCCTTCGTCGACAAGGGTTGCTCTCGTCAGCATGTTTCTGAAACTCCCGTCTTCGGGCCGTCGCCGCGGTACCGATTGCATGCTGTCTTTGCCAGAGGCATAATTCAATTATTGTTTTTCACCTAATGCCGCCAAAAATCTAATGACTGGAAAAGCTGCCGATCTCATGCCTCCGCTCGACTGGCTACGCAGTTTCGAAGCGGCTGCGCGCCTGTCGAATTTCACCGCCGCGGCCGCCGAGCTCGGGCTCACGCAAGCCGCCGTCAGCCAGCACATCCGCTTTCTGGAAGAGCGTCTCAAGACGCGACTGTTCGCGCGGCTGGCACGCGGTGTGGCGTTGTCGCCGGAGGCCGCCGCCTATCTTCCCCACATCCAGTCGGCATTCGCGATCATCGGCAGCAGCACGCGCGAGTTGTTCGAGCCACGCGTCTTGCAAACCGTCACCATTCGCGTTCCGATTTCTTTCGCGCTGCTCGTGCTGGTCCCGGCTCTTCCCGATCTCGCAAAGGCGCTGCCGTGGATCAGGCTCGATCTGGTGACCATCCATCGGCCGACGGACTACGACGAGGCGGGCTCGACGCTCGACATCCGCTTCGGCAACGGTTCGTTTTCCGGGCGCGACGCCGACCGGTTGACGGTCGAGCGGCTCGTTCCGGTCGCGGCGCCGACCTTGGCCGGAAATGCCGAATGGACATCCCTGCCGCTGCTTTTGGTGGCGGGTGCGCGCGAGATGTGGGCGGAATGGTTCGCAGCCTCCGGCCTTGCCGGACACTCCCAACGCTCGCATCGCTTCGACAGTTTTGTCGCCGCGATGGAGGCGGCGAAGTCCGGCGCCGGAGCGCTGCTGGGCTCGCGGCCGCTCATCGAGGCCGCGCTGAAGGACAATCTCCTTGTCAGGCTTTCCGATTTCGAGCTCTCGAGCCCATCGGGTCACTTCCTGACATGGCCATCGTCATCGCGGCTGTCCGGCGCCGAACAGGATTTTCGCCGCTGGCTTTTGTCGCGTCTCGCCAGCATTTCAGGATAGCGCTCGGGCCGGCTCCCCTATCCGCTTCCAATAGATGAGCGTGCCGGTGAGCCCACCATGCGGTTTCAACGCATAGTTCGGAATCTCGCCGGTCAGCGAGAAGCCGAGTCTTTCGTAAAGGCCGGCGGCCCCCTCTTCGCTTGCTGTGTCCAACACCAGCAGGGTGCGCCCTTTCTTGACCGCCAGTTCCTCGGCGGCCCGCATCAGGCCGCTGGCAATACCTTTGCCGATAGTCGAGGCGGGTCATCAGCTTGGCGATCTCGGCGCGGTGCGGTTGGTTGGGCGGGCAGTCGAGAAGCAGTGTGACAGTGCCGACAAGCATCTCGCCATCCCATGCGCCCAGCAGCGCCCGTTCACCGCGCGCCGCGGCAGCGAGCGATTTGCGCCAGAACTCATGGGCCGCATCGGGAGACAAGGGATGCATGAAGCTCACCGATCCGCCGGCGGCGACTGTCTCGATCAGCAGGTCGGCGAGCATTCCGCTGGTCTTTGCGTCGTCGTTCAACACCCTGATTTCAAGGGGGGCCATGTCGGTGGTCTCCAGGTGATGAGGTGTCGGGCCACGCTCATCCGAAATGACTGCTCCGTCTTCGGCGGCGCGCCCTTCGGATTTCCGCGATACGCTCGGCATCCTCCTCGCTGAGGTGCCGCCCGCGCTCCAGGATCTCGAGCGTGTATTCCTCATAAGTGAGCCCAAGCCGCTCGGCCTTTTCCAGCCGCATCAGCATGACGGCGTGGCTCGGCGCCTTCCAGGCTTTGTCGTGGGCGGTGCGCCAGGCAAGAAAGATGTAGGGGTCGCCTTTGCCCCAGGGCGGACCATCGTAGTCGTCGAGAGGCGGCCCGCCATTGTGGGACCGTTCAGGCCGGCGTGCCATGCGATCAGCCCCGGACCAGCGCCACCAGATACTCGGCGGCTTCCGGTCCCGGAGCGTGGAAGGTGCAGTCCGACGGGGCTCCGAGCGCCAGGCAGTCACCCGGCTCCAGCCTGTGCTCGACATTGCCTTCGGTGAAGTCCAGGCGGCCGCCGATCAGCCAGATCTGCTGCTTGATGAAGGCATAGGACGCTGCCGGGAATTCGACCTTGGCGCCTGCCGGCAGGCTGACCCGGATCAGTTCGAGCGGCATTTGCGTTGCCGGCGACAGATGGCGTCGCACATAGCCGGTCGCCGGATCCTGCCAGACCGGCTGCTCGTCCTTGCGGGACACACTGCCGCCCTGCATTTCGGCGCGGGCAATCAGCGTCGAGAGCGTCATGCCGAAAGCCGACGCAATGCGCACGAGGAGCGCCGCGGTCGGACTTGTCATGCCGCGCTCCATGGCGCTCAGCATCGCCTTGGAAACGTCGGAACGCTCGGCCAACTCGGCCAGCGACCATCCCCGCAAATCACGCTCGGAGCGTATCCGCCTGCCGATCGTGGACGTGATGTCGTTCGATATATCAGTCATTCATCCAATATATCGAAATTTCGGGATGAAGGAAGAGGCTGGTCGATCGCATTTTCGCGAGTGGTTTAACGGGCCCTACACCATCCGACCTCACGCGGCTTTAACCCCGATTGGGATAGCTTTGACCCCGAGGGGAATGGGACAGGTAACCGATGTTTGTTGAACGCGAAGCCTCCGTTGGGGAGCCGACCTCGCAGGAGCGCCGCGACGCCCAGCAGAGCGACAAGCGCATCCTGGGCAACGTCGTGCAATGCGACGGTGCGCGCGCTACCATCAGCGCCTATGCCGAAGATGCCGAAGGCACGGTGACCGGCCTGTGGACCGTCGGCAAGATGATTTCCATCAACCTTGGCGCGACGCGAACCGTTGGTCTTGTCTATGCGATCGGCAAGTCTGACCGCGCCTGGAGCAATGAGGGCCAGAACGCAATCGAGGTCAGCATCGAACTGATCGGCGAGGTGCGCGACGGCGCCGAGCCCGGCGCCAAACCGGTCTTCGACCGCGGCATCACCACCTATCCGCATATCGGCGCGGTTGCCCACCGTATCCGCAGCCGCGACCTGCAGGCCGTCTACGATCTCGCCGGCCGCCATTCGATCACCATCGGCACGCTGTCCCAGGACGAGGCGATCGACGCCAACATCGCTGTCGACGACACGCTGGCGCGCCATTTCGCCATTGTCGGCACGACCGGCGTCGGCAAATCCACGGCTGTCTCGCTGCTGTTGCGCAAATCGATCGAGGCGCGGCCCGATCTGCGCGTGCTGATCCTCGACCCGCACAACGAGTTTGCCGCCTCGCTTCCGGAATACTGCGTGAAGGTTGATTCCAAGACGCTCGACCTGCCGTTCTGGATGTTCAGACTGGAAGAATTCGCCGAAGTTCTGTTTCGCGGTCGCGAGACCGTTCCGGAGGAAGTCGACGTCCTCCGCGACCTCATCCCGGCCGCCAAGAACCTCTATCGCAACCCGAGCTCCGGCTCGTATATCAGGCGCGGCAGCGATGCGCTGACGGCGGACACGCCGGTGCCTTACCGCATCGCCGATCTGCTCAAGCAGATCGACGAGCGCATGGGTCTGCTCGAAAGCAAGAACGATCGGCCGACACTGAAGTCGTTGAGGACGCGCATCGAATCGGCCGCTTCCGACCCGCGCTACCGTTTCATGTTCAATTCGCGGCTGATCGAGGACACCATCCACGAGACGATCGGCAACATCTTCCGCGTGCCGAACCATGGACGTCCGGTGACCTGCTTCGAGATGGCGGGCATGCCGTCCGAAGTCGTCAATTCGGTCTGCTCGGTGCTGGCGCGTCTCGCCTTCGACCTTGCGCTCTGGAGCGAGGGCCGGCTGCGGCTGCTCCTGCTTTGCGAGGAAGCGCACCGCTACATGCCTGCCGATCCGCGCCTCGGCTTCGCGCCGACCAGGCACGCTTTGTCGCGCATCGCCAAGGAAGGCCGCAAATATGGCTGCTATCTCGGCGTTGTGACCCAGCGTCCAGGCGAGCTCGATCCGACCATCCTGTCGCAATGCTCGACTTTCTTCGCCATGCGGCTCGCCAACGAGCAGGACCAGGCGATCATCCGCTCGGCGATCGCCGATTCCTCGGCCTCGACGCTGGCGTTCCTGTCCTCCATGGGCCAGCGCGAAGCCATTGCCTTCGGCGAAGGCGTGGCGACGACCATGCGGCTCAAATTCGAGAAACTGTCCCAGGAATTCATTCCCGGCACTGCGAAGCGGGAGCAGGCCTTGCCCGCGGAAGCCGGCGACGATGTCGATCTCGCCGGAATTGTCGAGCGTCTGCGCAACGTGCCGAAACCGCAGCAGTCGATCGCGTTCGCCGAGGCCGTCGATACCGGGCGCCAGGCTGGCGACCCCGATTACCGCAAGCCATCGGCGCCGCGCGTGCAGCCGGACGACGATTTCGACATGCGTTACGGCCTGAGGCCCTCGACCTTCGGCATGCGCCAGCAGAACGATTGATCGTTCTGCATCTTCGCGCCGACTGAGTCCCGGGCTGAGTCGACTGGAGTCGCTATCGAGGACCCGAGCGGAGCGGACATATAGTCCGTGAGCACGCGCATGACCCCGAAAATCGAGAACGCTTTTCGGAAAGGATCATAAGACATGCGGGCACGGTAGAAGCGCAGAACACGGCTCTAGGCGGCCAGCGTCAAGAATTTGATCATGGAATTTCAGGCGCAGACGCGGTTGCGGCCCTGCTTCTTCGCCTCGTAGAGCTGTCGGTCGGCGCGACGATAGAAGTCCTCGGCACTTTCCTTGCGGTCCCAGACGGCGAGGCCGACGCTGGTGGTGACCTTCAGCCGCACATTGCCCGACATGATCGACAGGTTGGCGATCGCCTTGCGGATGCGCTCGGCGAACCGCGCGAGCAGTTCCGCATCCATGTTGGGCGTGACCACGGCGAACTCCTCGCCGCCCAGCCTCGCCACCACATCGTGATAGCGGGTCATGCCCCGTACGCACTGCGCGACGGACCGCAGAACCTCGTCGCCGACATCGTGGCCATGCGTGTCGTTGACCTGCTTGAAATGATCGAGATCGAGGATCATCAGGCCCACCGGCTTGTCGATGCGGCCGAACTCGTCGAGATATTCCCGCAACGCGTCATCGAAGTAGCGGCGGTTCTGCATTCCGGTCAGGCCGTCGGTGAGCGCTGCGTGCTCAAGCGTTTGCGAACGGGCGCTCAGCGACACCGTCATGGCGCGCAACTTGCCCTCTTCCCTCACCTGGCCGCGGATCAGCGGGTAGATGAAGAAGGTTCCGAAGAACAGGGCAGCAGCCAGTAGCGCACCGGTCACGAACAGCAATTTGTTGAGATAGGCGATTCTGTCGAGGCGCGATGCGGTGTCGAGAGCGGTCGCGATATCCTGCAATTGGCCATAGGCGTGAAAGGTCACCAGGCCGGCGGCCAGGATCACGAAGATAAAGACGAAAAACGCGGATTCCGCCTTGTGAAAACGCATAACGCCCCGCGGTACTGCGACCGTCGCCGTTATGGCATGCCCGGCCTTACGGACGGTTAACCCGGACAACCGTGACGGGAAGCTGCACTCACAATTCCAAGCCCCTGATCAAATCGCATTCTATCAGTCCAGGATTGACCATTTCTCGCCCGGGCGTAACCTTTGCCACTCCGGTCCCAGTTGGTGTTTGAACCAGGTCGTCTGCCGCTTGGCATATTGGCGCGTGGCGATCTTGGCTCGCTCAATCGCTTCGGGAAAGCCCATGTGTCCGGCCATCGCGGCCTGCAGCTCGCGCACGCCGATCGCCTTCATCGCCGGCAGGTTCGGATCGAGGTCGAGCGCCATCAGCTGCCTGACCTCGTCGAGCGCGCCCTTGTCGAGCATTTGATCGAAACGCGCCCCGATACGCGCCACCAGTTCGCCGCGATCCGGCTCGATCACGAGGAAGCCTGCGCTGTCGCGGTCGATGAGCGGCTGGCCGCGTGCCGCCTGCCATTCAAGGATCGACCGTCCCGACGCGTCGAGCACCTCCAGCGCCCGCACAATGCGCTGGCCGTCGGTCGGCCGGATCTGCATGGCGACAGCCGAGTCCTGATGCATCAATATGAGGTGCAGCCGTTCTGCCCCTTGTTCCTTGAGTTCGTAGCGCCAGCGCTCACGCACCGAAGGTGGAATGTCGGGCATGTCCGAGATGCCTTCGGCTAAAGCGCGGAAATAGAGCCCGGTGCCGCCGACGAAGACAGCCGGCCGGCCGGACAAAATACCTTCCGCGATCAGCCCGGTGACGTCGCGCAGCCAGGCGCCGGTCGAGTAGGCTGTCGAAGGATGCACGTGGCCGTAGAGATAATGCGGCACGCGCGCCGTTTCGGCCGCGCTCGGACGCGCCGTCAGGACGTCAAGAACCGAATAGCCCTGCATGGAATCGGTGTTGACGATGACGCCGCCCTTGCGCTCGGCGATGTCCAGCGCCAGCGCCGACTTGCCGCTGGCGGTCGGCCCCGCTATCAGGATGGCGTTTTTCACGCGGCCTTCGCCCGCCTGCCTGCCGGAATTTTCGATGCCTCTGATCGCCACGCTTGTGTCCAATCCCAAAGACCGCCGAGTGTCGGTCCCGCTTGCGAATATCGCTTCGCGAGCGGCAGGCGCAAGCGCCGTTCATTGGCTGGCCGAGCATGTCGCCTGCGATCTGGTTTTGCCGGAGACGCCCGACATCGGCGAATTGACAGCCAATCTGCGCGCGGCATTGGCCTCCGAGCCGGTCGACATCATCGTCCAGCCGGCTGAAGGCAGGAGGAAGAGGATCCTGCTTGCCGATATGGATTCGACCATGATCAATCAGGAATGCATCGACGAGCTTGCCGACGAGATCGGCGTCAAAGACCGTGTCGCTGCGATCACCGCGCGATCGATGAATGGCGAGATCGCATTCGAGCCGGCCTTGCGCGAACGCGTCGCCTTGCTGAAGGGCCTCGACACGGCGGTGGTCGACCGCATCATCGCCAACCGGCTGACGCTGGCCGCCGGCGGCCGCGCGCTGGTGCAGACCATGCGTGCCAACGGCGCCTGGACGGCTCTGGTCTCAGGCGGCTTCGACGTCTTCACCAACCGCATCGCCGCAATGCTGGGCTTCCAGGAGAACCGCGCCAACCGGCTGATCGAGGACGGCGGCAGATTCACCGGCACGGTGGCCGCGCCTATCCTCGGCCGCGCCGCCAAGGCCGAGGCGCTGCTCGACATCGCGGCAAGGCTGGGCGTGACGACGCAGGATGCGGTTGCCGTTGGCGACGGCGCCAACGACCTCGACATGATCCGCCTTGCCGGCACCGGCGTCGCGCTGCACGCCAAGCCGGCGGTGGCGGAACAGGCAAGGATCCGCATCGACCACGGCGATCTGACCGCGCTGCTTTACCTCCAGGGCTATCGCCAGGGAGAATTCGTGCAATGAAGCCGATCCGCACCGAGCGCCTCATCCTGCGCAATTGGGAACAGCGCGACCGCGCGCTCTTCCATCGCATCAACTCGGACGAGCGCGTGATGGAATTTTTTCCGTTCCGCCGCGACCGCGCCACGGCGGACGCAAAGATGGACGAGCTCCGGGCCTGGATCGATGAGGATGGCTACGGCTTCGCCGCGGCCGAGATCGCCGCCACCGGCGAGTGCATCGGCTTCGTCGGCCTCCTCGAAACCGATCATGTGCCCTCGCTGCCGGCCGGCACGATCGAGATCGGCTGGCGGCTGGCACCGGAATACTGGCGCAAGGGCTATGTCACCGAGGCATCCGAAGCCTGGCTCGCCTTCGGTTTCGAAACGCTGGAGCTGGACGAAATCGTCTCCTTTGCCGTCGCGGAAAACCATCGCTCGATCGCCGTCATGAAGCGGCTCGGCATGCGCGCCGACCCGGGCGCCGATTTCGACCATCCCGCCGTGCCGGACAGCCACCCTCATCTTAAGCGGCATTCGCTGTACCGGCTGTCGCGCGACGACTGGCAGGCGCGAAAAAGGGCGGCCCGCTAGCCGCCCATTCTTGCAAATCAACCCGTTCGGGCTCTCCGGAATCAGTCCATCCGGATCGTCACGAAGCGCAACTCGCCGGATTTCGAGGCGAGCATCAGCAGCGCGTTCTTGCGGCCCTGCTCCTTCAGCGCGCCGATCCGGTCCATGACATCCTTTGGCGTGCCGACCGATTCCTGCGCGATCTCGGTGATCACCTCGCCGGGCTGGATGCCGCGTTCGGCGGCGGCCGAATCCTTGGCGACGTCGGTGATGACCACGCCCGACACATCGGCCGCGATGCCGAATTTCTGTCTGTTCTGCTCGTTGAGCTCGCCAACGGTCATGCCGAGCACCGAAGCCGTCGACACAGGAGCCGCCTTGTCGCCCTTGTCCTCGCCGGTACTGCCGTTCTCGCCGCTGGCCAGCTTCTCGCCGTCCTCGAGCCGGCCGAGCGTCACCTTCACTGTCTGCTCGACGCCCTTGCGCACGATGACGACGTCGACCGCCTTGCCGACCGGGCTTTCGGCGACGACGCGCGGCAGGTCGCGCATTTCGTGGATGTCCTTGCCGTCGAATTTGATAATGACGTCGCCGGCTTGAACCGTGCCGTTGTCGACCGGTCCGCCCTTGATGACGCCGGCCACCAGCGCGCCCTTGGCCGTCGCCATGCCGAGGCTTTCGGCGATGTCGTCCGTCACTGGCTGGATGCGCACGCCAAGCCAGCCGCGCCGCGTTTCGCCGAACTGGCGAAGCTGATCGACGACGCCCGCGGCGAGCTGCGAGGGAATGGAAAAGCCGATGCCGATCGAGCCGCCCGAGGGCGAGATGATCGCCGTGTTGATGCCGATGACCTCGCCACTGCTGTTGAACAGCGGACCGCCGGAATTGCCGCGATTGATGGCGGCGTCGGTCTGGATGAAATCGTCATAAGGGCCGGAATTGATGTCGCGGTTGCGCGCCGAGACGATGCCGACCGTGACCGTGCCGCCAAGACCGAACGGATTGCCGATCGCCATCACCCAGTCGCCGACGCGCATCTTGGTGGAATCGCCGAACTTCACCGCCGTCAATTTGTGGCCCTTCGGATCGACCTTCAGCAACGCGACGTCGGTCTTTGTATCAGTGCCGACAAGCGTCGCCTTCAGCGTCACGCCGTCGGAGAAATTGACCTCGATGTCGTCGGCATCGGCGATGACATGATTGTTGGTCACCACGATGCCCTGCTCGGCATCGATGACGAAGCCGGAGCCAAGCGACTGCACCTTCTGCCCGCCGCCCTTGTCGCCGCCGCGATTCTTGAAGAAGTCATCGAAAAAGTCCTGGAAGGGCGAGCCTTCCGGAAGCTGCGGCATCGGCACCGCACCGGGGCCTTCCGTGCCTTTGACGGTTTGCGAGGTCGAGATGTTGACCACCGCGCCGAGCAGGCGTTCGGCGAGGTCGGCGACGGAAGGCGGCGCGTCGGAGGCGATCGTGGGCGTGACGAAGGACGGGACGGCAATGATGCCGACGACGAATGCGGTGGCGCCGGCGAAAAACCTGCGCCGCGCCGCGCGCAACAGGGTGTCGGATATCATCGTGGCCTCCCGGCGTTTTTGAAAAAGAAAGGCGCTTCCGCAAAGGCGCCCGTCCAATTCATGTTGGCAAGAAATAAGGCACGTTTGCGGCTATAGCTATCGGCGGAAGATAAATCGTCAATCGCCTCGGCACCAAGGAATTTCATCAGCCGCGAACCAGCCAGACGATGGCGACGCCGATGGCGATTGCAGCCAATCCGGCGATCCGCAGCACATTCTCCGGCAACGACAGCACCTCCGCCGCCAGTTTCCTGGCCAGAGCCGGAAACCCGCCATAGACCAGGCCCTCGATGACGAGGACCAGGCCGATGGCCGCGAGGAAATCCTGCACCGCCCGCTACTGGGCGCTGCCGGGTTGCGTGGCCGGGGCTGCCGGCGTCGCGGGCGCGGGCTGCGATGCCGCCGGCTGTCCGGGCTCGGGCTTGCTTTCCGGATCGCGGAAGAAACGGAAGAACTCGGAGTCGGGCGACAGCACCATGGTGGTTCCGGTGCTATCCAAGGCCGTGCCGTAAGCATTCATCGAGCGATAGAAATCGAAAAAGCCCGGGTCCCGCTTATAGGCTTCAGCAAAGGTGGCGCTGCGCTGCGCCTCGCCCTCACCGCGCAGGATCTCCGATTCCTTCTGCGCCTCGGCGATGATCTCGACGACCTCGCGGTCGGCCCTGGCCTTGATACGCTGCGCCGCCTCGTTGCCGCGGGCTCTCAGCCGCTCGGCTTCCGCCAGGCGTTCGGCTTTCATGCGATCGTAGGTCTGCTGCGATACTTCGGCGGTCAGATCCGTCCGGCGGATGCGCACATCCTCGATGTCGAGGCCGAGCGACGTCGCGTCCGGACGCAGTTGGTCACGCACCTCGCGCATCATGACGCCGCGTTCTTCGGAAAGTGCCGCCTCGAAATCGCGCAGACCATAGACGCGGCGCAGCGCCGCATCGAGACGCGTCTTCAGCCGGGCTTCGGCGAGTTCCACCTGCCCCGATACCGCCGCGCGGAACGTGCGCGGATCCGAAATGCGGTAGGCGATGAAGGCATCGACCTCGTAGAACTTGCCGCCGGAGACCTGAACGCGGATATTGTCGAGGTCGAAGCGCATCACTTTTTTCTCGATCGTCTGAACGCTGTCGGCATCGAAGAAGGCGAATGGCGCCTTGAAGTAGATGCCCGGCTCGGTCTTGACGTCGATGATCTCGCCGAACCTCAGCACGATCGCCTGCTCGCCCGCTTTGACGACGAACACCGACGAATAGAGCAGGAACAGAAGGACGGCCGCGATGACCGCGATGATGGGAAGACGGTTGGCCATCACTGGTTACCTCCCAGCGCAGGCGCGGGCGGCGCCTTGGGCTGCAGCGCCGGCAGCGGCAGGTAAGGAAGCACGCCCTGCCCGTTGCCCTGCTCGACGACGACCTTGTTCGAGTCCTTCAGGATCCTCTCCATTGTTTCCAGGTAAAGGCGCTTGCGCGTCACGTCGGGCGCCTTGGCATATTCGTTGTAAACGGAGATGAAGCGCTGTGCCTCACCTTCGGCTTCCTGCACGACCCGGTTCTTATAGGCGGCGGCATCTTCGCGGATCTGGGCCGCCTCGCCGCGCGCCTGGCCGAGCTTCTGGTTGGAATATTGATTGGCTTGCTCGACGAACTTGTCCTCGTCCTGCTCGGCGCGCTGCACCTCGTCGAAAGCATCGGCGACCTCGCGCGGCGGGGCGGCGTCCTCGATGGAGATTGCGTTGACTTGCAGACCCGTCTTGTAACCGTCGAGCGTGTTTTGGATGATCTCACGCACCGATGTGGCAATACCCTGGCGATCGTCGCGGAAAATATCCTGCGCGGGGCGCCGGCCGACGACCTCGCGCATGGCGCTTTCGGCCACCTGCGTCAGCATGCCGTCGGGATCGGAGACGTCGAACAGATAGGCCCTTGGATCGGAAACCTGGTAGGCGACCGAGAACTGCACATTGACGATGTTCTGGTCGCCGGAGAGCATCAGCCCGGAGCCGCTGCTCGCCCCGCCGCCGATGCTGACGAGCTGCTCGGAAATCTTTGCCGTTTCGACCGTTTCGATCGGCCACCAGTGGAAATGCAGGCCTGGCTGCGAGAGCTCGGCCTTCGGCTTGCCGAAGCGCAATTCGACCGCGACCTCGTCAGGCTGCACGGTATAGATGGCCTTGAAAGCCCAAAGCACGACAAGCGCGAGCGCGATCAGCCCGAGGACGGCCGGGCTGGCGCCGCCGCCTCCCGGAAGAGCGCGCCGCAGCCTGTCCTGGCCGCGGCGGATGATGTCCTCGAGATCGGGAGGCGACCCGGGCGGGCCGCTCGGGCCTTTCGGTCCCTGTCCCCAGGGCCCCTGATTGCCGCCGCCGCCCCATGGGCCGCCGCCACCGCTCTTGTCGTTCCAGGGCATGAATGTCCTTTCGCTTCGATTCCCTCAGGCCTTGCGGCGCGATCCTAGCGCATGACCTCGAAAACCGATATCGGTTTTCCGAAAGGAATCATGCGCCAAATCAAAGTTTTACGGCGACCTTCTTGCGCGTCCGGTTGGAAGCGTGGCGCTGTACCCTCGTTCTTCTATAGGGACGCCGTGACGCGCTTTCAACGCGATCCGCTACGCGCGCCTGCGATTTGAGCCGTCAGCGACCCTTTGTCCTCGTCAGTGACCGTCGCCGCGGCGCTCGTAAACGGTATAGCGTGTCGCGTGGCTGTCCTTTTCGCCCGCCGGAAAATCCTCGGATCGGACGATCCGCCAGATCGCCGGGTCAATCGGCGGAAAATGAGCGTCGCCATCGACCGGGGCCAGCACATGCGTGACGTGGAGACGATCGGCCAGCGGCAGGGCCTGGGCATAGATCTCGCCGCCTCCGACGACGCAGATCTCCTCGGCACCTGCCATGCAGCGGCCGCGCACCTTGGCCAGCGTGATCGCCTCGTCGAGCGAATGGGCGACTTCGGTGCCCTCGGATCGCCAGTCTCTGGCTCGCGTCACCACGATGTTGAGCCTGCCGGGCAGCGGCCGGCCGATACCCTCATAGGTCTTGCGGCCCATGATGATCGGCTTGCCCATCGTATCGGCCTTGAAGCGTTTCAGGTCGCTGGAAAGCCGCCACGGCAGCCCCCCTTCGCGTCCGATCACGCCGTTCTCGGCAATGGCGACGTAGATCGCGATGTCCATCAGCCGCCGTTCCCGCTATTGTCCGACGGCTCGAGCAGCAAGATGCCGATATCGTGCTCCGGATAAAAATCCTTGGCCGTCATCTCGAACGTCGTCGGACCCACCTTGCGGACATTGTCGCCGCAGAAGGAAACCAGATTCTTTGGGCTGCCCTTGTCGATGGTAAGCTTGAAGTTGCCGATACTGCCGGACGCCCAGTTGCCGCCGGTGGTCAGGACATAGGCGATGCGGCTCTCGAAATATTTGGGATAGCCGTCGGGATTTTCGTTCGCTGCCTTGCGCACAGCGTTCTCGAACGCGCCGTCCATGCAGTAGCGGGTCTTGTAAGTGTCGTACTGCCCCTGGAACTTGCCGTCGTAATAGAAGCTGACCGATGACGTGCCGCCGACGCTCGGCTTGTAGCGGTGCGAGACATGGACTTGCTTGTTGGCCGGGAAGGTGGAGCGCCACCAATAGGTCGAGCGCAATTGCCAGAACGGCGCGTAGGCGGTTTGCATGCCCGAACCGTTATCGGCGGTGTCTTCGATGATGATGCCGCGATCTTCCCAATCCTCCGGGACGTCCTTGGGCAGCTTTGCCAGCGCCGCCTTGGCGACGTCGCCGAACGGATAGAGCGGCACGTCGTGCGCCTTGAGTTCGTCGGTGATGTCGATGCCCAGCGCGAACGCCTTTTGTTCGAGCTGCGGCTTGGCGTCGACGCCGTCGATCGTCACCTCGAAGCCGAGGAAATTGTCGCTCTGCGCTTCCGGGATCGCCGGCATCTCGTTCGGGTCGCCTTCGATGTCCGGCATCGGGAAGGCGACGATCGCGCTGACGTCCTTGTCGGTAGTGTTGCGGAAAACGTAGTCGACGGTCACCTTTTCCGGCGAGATGAAGAGATCCTCGCTTTCCATGGCAACCGCATCGCTGCGCGACAGGATCAGCCCGCCGGTGCCAAGCTCGGCAACGGAATCGTTGGCGAAGGCCGGTGCAACCGAGAATGCCAGCGCTGCGGTCAGGATAGTGCGTGTCATGGCTCCCCTCTCGACGGCATGACCGGGATCATGCGGATGCGCTTCCATCTAGAGCAATTCCAGGAGAAGTAGCTAGAGGCGTTCAGCGTTTCTGCCGACCGGCCGAGTTTTGCGTTCCCGCGTGCCTGCCTGCCCCCGTCTGGACACCGGCCGCCCGATCGGGCAGGAGGACGCCTATGCGCAAGCTTCTCGTCATCGGCATCGGCGCCGGCAATCCCGACCACATGACCGTACAGGCCATCAACGGCCTGAACCGAGCCGACGTGCTGTTCGTTCCCGACAAAGGCGCCAGGAAGAACGACCTTGCGGAGGTCCGTCGGCAGATCTGCGACCGCTTCGTCACAAACCCGAAGTCGCGCCGCGTCGAATTCGACGTCCCGGTTCGGGCCGAGCCGACATCGTCCTATCGCGTGACCGTCGACGACTGGCACGAGGCGATCGCCGAAATCTATGAAGGGCTGATCGGCAACGAGCTTGCCGAGGACGGCTGCGGCGCATTCCTGATCTGGGGCGACCCCTCGCTCTACGACAGCGCGCTGCGCATACTGGAGCGCGTGCGCCTGAGGGGCAATGTCGGTTTCGAGCTGGAGGTCATTCCGGGCATCACCGCGATCCAGGCGCTGGCCGCCTCCCATGCCACGGCGCTCAACCGCATCGGCGATTCGATCCTGGTCACCACCGGCCGCCGGCTGACTGAGGAAGGCCTGCCCGCGAATGCCGGAAGCACCGTTGTCATGCTGGACGGCAAGTGCGCCTTCAACACACTCGTCGACCAAGATGTTTTCATTCAGTGGGGCGCTTATCTCGGCACGGCGGACGAGATCATCCTTTCCGGCCGCCTCGGCGATGTCGGCGCCGAAATCGAGAAGGTCCGAGAGGAAGCTCGGCGCAAAAAGGGCTGGATCATGGACACCTATTTGCTCCGCAAGCCCGGGGAGCCGGAGGAATAGGCCCCTCACAGGCCCAATCAACCGGCGTCGATCTCGGCCTGCAACGCCTGCATATGGACGGCCGCCGCTGAAGCCGCCGCGCGCTCAATCGCTCTGAAACGGCTGACGACGGCGAGACCCACCGCGGTCAATTGCGCGCCGCCGCCTTTTCGGCCGCCGGTCTGCGCCGCCACCAGCGGCTTGCCGAACACCCGGTTCATGTCCTCGACCAGGTCCCAGGCATGCTTGTAGGACATCTCCATGCTGCGCGCCGCGGCCGAGATCGAGCCAAAAGCGGCGATCTGCTCCAGCAATTCGATCTTGCCCGGACCAATTCGTCCGTCAGGGTCCAGATTTATCCGCAGGCTCAGCGATGGCATCCCTTGTCCTCTGCGATCATGTCGAGATTACGCTCTCCGCCGCCACATCGCTATTCCAAACCAACATAGCGATATTGCCCTTTCGTCAACCATCGGCCTCCACCGGCAGCCCAGCACCTGTCGTCGCGCTGTCAAAGCTCACCGTCTTGATCACCGCGAAGACCTCGCGGCCGAGCGCGAGCCGAAGGCTCTGCTTCGACTGTTCGGTGACGCGCGCCAGCACCGTTGCTCCGTTGCAGTCGATGGCGATCTCCACCGTAGGCCCGACGCCCGGCCTGACCGCGGCGATCTTGCCCGGCAGTATGTTGAGCGCGCTAAAACCCGACGGCTGTTCGGTCGCGATCATGACATCGCGGGCGCGGATGCGGAGGCGCACCAGGGCGCCGGCCGGCCTTGGAAGGCGCGGCACGCGGATCTCGCCGGCCGGCGAGGCGAGCACAGTCATGCCGAAACTTTCGTCGTGACGCAGCACCATGGTGTCGAGCACCGCGCCGCCCTCGCCGCGCTCCTCCGCCGGCAAGAGGTCGAGCCGCTGCATGATCGCCTCGGTCGGGCCGAAAGCCGCGATCTTGCCTTGGGACAGCACCGCCACGTCGCTCGCCAGCCGCGCCACCTCGGCGACGGAATGGCTGACATAGGCGATCGGGATCTTCGTCTCGTCGCGCAGCCGCTCGATATAGGGCAGGATTTCGGCCTTTCGCGCCTCATCGAGCGAGGCAAGCGGCTCGTCCATCAAAAGCAGTTTTGGGCTGGCAAGCAGCGCACGGCCGATCGCCACGCGCTGCTTTTCACCACCCGACAATTTCGCCGGCCGCCGGTCGAGCATGGGACCGATGCCAAGGAGTTCGACCACCGCATCCATACTGGCGTAGCGCTCGGCAACCGGCGTGAACCAGCGGCCATAGCGCAGATTGCCGGCGACGCTCAAATGCGGGAAGAGCCGCGCATCCTGGAACACCATGCCGATCCGTCGCCTGTGCATCGGCACGAAGATGCCGGCGGCGGTGTCGACCAGCACGCGCCCGTCCACCGCGATCCGCCCTTTCCGCGGCCGGATCAGCCCGGCGATCACATTGATCAGCGTCGACTTGCCCGAGCCCGAAGGCCCGAACAGCGCCGTCAGCCGGCCGGCGCTTTCGAAACTCGCCTCGATGGCGAAATCGCCGAGACGATGACTGACGTCCACCGAGAGCGTCATTCGATGTCCATCCGCTGGCCGATCCGGCGCGCCAGAACCTCGGAGGCCACCAGCGCCACCATCGAGATGACGATCGAAATCAGCGTCAGGCGCAGCGCTCCGGGATCGCCGCCCGGCACCTGCGTGAAGGTGTAGATCGCCGAGGGCAGCGTCTGCGTCTCGTTGGGGATGTTGGAGACGAAAGTAATGGTCGCGCCGAACTCGCCCATCGCCTTGGCGAAGGACAGGATCGCGCCGGCGATCAGGCCGGGCAGGATCAGCGGCAGCGTGATTGTGGCAAACACCCAGATCGGGTTGGCGCCGAGCGTGCCGGCGGCCGCCTCCATCTTGCGGTCGACCGCCTCGATCGACAGCCGGATCGCCCGCACCATCAGCGGAAACCCCATCACCCCGCAGGCAAGTGCTGCCCCCGTCCAGCGGAAGGAAAAGACGATGCCGAAATGCTCGGCGAGGAAGGCGCCGGCCGGCCCGCGCCGGCCGAAGGTGAGCAGCAGCAGATAACCGGTCACCACCGGCGGCAGGATCAGCGGCAAATGCACCAGCCCGTTGAGCAAGGTCTTGCCCCAGAACCGCCCCCGGGCCAGGACGAGCGCGATCAGGATGCCGGGCGGCAGGCTGGCGATCATCGCCACAGTCGCCACCTTGATCGACAGCCGGACCGCATTCCATTCGTCGGGAGTGAGGTCCAGCAGCCAGTTCATTTGCGGTGTTAGGTCTTTCTCAGTTGCTCGGCGCCAGCACCGTAAAACCCTGTTCCTTGAAGAGCGTGGCGGCCTTGGCTGACTCGACGCATTTCAGGAAGGCAGCCGTATCCTTGTCCTTCGAATCCGCGGTCTGGGCAATCGGGTAGATGATCGGCGGGTGCGAATCCTCGGGGAAGGTGCCGACGACCTTGACGCCCTTTTCGGCATGGGCGTCGGTGGCGTAGACGATGCCGAGCGCGGCCTCGCCCGTCGACACCAGCTTGAGCGCGGCGCGGACATTCTCGGCCTGCGCGACCTTGCCTTCGACGGAGGACCAGACGCCCAGCCATTCCAGCGCCGCCTTGCCGTATTTGCCGGCGGGCACCGCCTTAAAATCCCCCATGGCGAGCCGACCGTCGCGGATGAGCCCGGCGAGGTCGAAGCCCTTCTCGACCTTCGCCTCGACCTTGGAATCTCGCGGCGCCACGAGCACGATCTGGTTGCCGAGCAGCTTCACCTCGGTGTCGGGCCTGGTCAGCTTCTTGTCAGACAGATACTTCATCCAGTCGAGGTCTGCCGAGACGAAGACATCGGCTGGCGCGCCGCCCTCGATCTGCTTGGCCAGCGCCGAGCTTGCCGCATAGGAAATCGTGGCCGCTTCGCCGACTTCGGGCTCGCAGGCTTTGTTGACCGCATCGAGCGCGTCCTTGAGGCTGGCCGCGGCGAACACGATCACCGTGTCGTCGGCGTGAGCAGCCGGCACGGCCGCCATCAACGCTGCCGTCAGTCCGCCAATGGCGATCGCCTTCAATCCAAAACCCTTGCCCGTCATGAAGCCTCGCCCTCTTCTGAAATCCGTTCGGTTCGAGCCTGACTCGATATATCCGGATGAACATAACAAGAAAAGGATTTTTAGGCTCCGCGCCATTGGACGTCGGGATTCCCACCAGCCCACGGTGAAGTCCGTTCGATACAGCGAGGCATAGGCGGATGTAGATCAGCGCCGGCAATATCCTGAAGGGCAAGGTCATCGTCGAGGGAGCGACCACCTCGCATGTCAGGATAGCTATCGGCGCGGCGCCCTCGACACGGCTTCGATCACGAACGAAGCGGTGGCCAATCTGCGACTGGGCAAGCAGACCTATAGGTGATCAAGGCCTCCGACGTCATGGCCGGGACTGGCTGGCGACTTGAGCGCTGGCAGCGCTCAAACCGGGCCTTAAACCGCGATCGGCGCCTTGATATTAGCGTCCGCAAAATAGTTCTCGAGGCGGAAATCCTCGAAGCGGAAGGCAAAAAGATCCTTCACATCCGGGTTGATCCACATCGTCGGCAGCGGCTTCGGCGTGCGCCGAATCTGCTCGCGCGCCTGCTCGAAATGGTTCAAGTAAAGATGCGCATCGCCGAGCGTGTGGACGAAATCGCCAGGCTTCAGGCCGGTGACCTGCGCCATCATCATGGTCAGCAGGGCGTAGGATGCGATGTTGAACGGCACGCCCAGGAAAACGTCGGCCGAGCGCTGATAGAGCTGGCAGGAGAGCCGGCCTTCCGAAACGTAGAACTGGAACAGGCAATGGCAGGGCGGCAGCGCCATCGCCTCCACTTGGGCCGGATTCCAGGCTGAGACGATCAGCCGGCGCGAATTGGGATTCTTGCGTATCTCCTTGAGAAGGGCGGCGATCTGGTCGATCTCGCCGCCGTGCCCATCCGGCCATGAGCGCCACTGCTTGCCGTAGACAGGGCCGAGATCGCCATTCTCGTCAGCCCATTCGTCCCAGATGGTGACGCCGTTGTCGTTGAGATATTTGATGTTGGTGTCGCCGGCCAGGAACCACAGCAACTCGTGGATGATCGACTTCAGATGCAGCTTCTTGGTGGTGGTGACCGGGAAGCCGCGCGAAAGGTCGAAGCGCATCTGGTATCCGAACACCGAGCGGGTGCCGGTACCGGTGCGGTCGCCGCGATCGGAGCCGTTCTCCAGCACATGCTTCAACAGGTCGAGATATTGGCGCATCGGCTCGGCCTCGATTCGGATGACAAGCGATCATAGCCGACTGGGTGTCGGTCGAATACCCAAAGCCTAGAGATGTCGATCCGGCGCCGAAAAATCCACGGCGCCGGCACGTTGCCATGCCGGCTGCCGATGGCCTTGCCTCACAGAGAACCCAGTTTGCCCAGGTCCTTCGCCACCAGATAATAGAAGGTCACGCGGCTCTTGGTGTTGTCGGCGGCCATCGCCTTGCACGCCATCTCGATCGAGGCGTCGGCCTTCTTGGCGTCGGCAATCCCAAGCTTCTTGGTCACCCAGTTGTCCCGGACCCGCTCGAGCTCCTTCGGGTCCGCGCAGGAGACCAGGGAGGAATCGCGGTTCCTGAGCGCGATGCCAAGATGCTTGACGATCTTCTCGACCGCATCGGCGCTGGCGCCGGCATCGTATTTCTTCACATCCGCAAGATAGTCGGCCATGAAACTTCCCCTCGTCGGCGCCACGGATCCGATCGATGAGGCTTGTGGCGCGCCGCGCAACTTGTGCGCTAGGTCAGATATTCCTCATCGCCGGGGGAGCTTCGATTGAGTAGACGCGCAAGTCAACCCTCGGCTGTCGGGTTTGGCGCAGGGGACAAGCCTCGACTTGGCCCTTTCATTTTCCGTAACCGCTCCCTATATTCGCTTGGTCGGCTTGACCGACTATGGCGATAAACAGGCGATGAAATAAGCCGTTCGGACCCGGGGGCGGTACCCGGCGCCTCCACCAAAAACCGCTCTTCCAAAGGGAGCGGCTTTTGCTGGGGGCGAAATAGGATCGACGAAGGTGTAAAGATCGTACTTTTGCCCGGCATTGTACCACCGTCATCGGGCTAAACTTATAGTTGCCAACGACAACTATGCGGAAGCTCGTCTCGCTGCTTAATGCAGTGCGAACGCTTCAAATCAAGCCCTAGGGGTTCGCACTTCTAGGCGGGGTTCGGAGGTACCTGGCAACAGAAACCTCCACCTTCCCCCTCGTCTTCTTTCCAAGTCAATTGAATGGCCAAGGCATGCTTGGCGCGCCTGCTTGCGCTCCTGCCTGAGCTGAAAAAGGCCGGGCAATCCCGGCCTCGGGCAATCCCGGCCTCTTCCAATTTATATCCGCTTCTTACTCGGCAGGTGCTTCGACCGCTTCGCGCGCACGGCCGAGCGTCAGCTTGGCCAGCATGAAAGAAATCACCGCGCAGAGCGTGATGCCAGCCACCATCGGCAGCGGCGTGCCGTCGAAGAAGAGGCCCGCCACGCCCATGGCCAGCGCGCCGATGGCGAAGTGCAGCGTGCCCATCAGCGCCGATGCCGTGCCGGCGATCTCGCCATGCTCTTCCATCGCCAGCACGGAGGTGGTCGGAATGACCAGGCCAAGGAAGCCGTAGCCTACAAAGAGCAGCGCCGCCATCACGTCGAGCCGGTCGACACCGGATGCCATGATCGCGAACAGCGCCACCATCACCGTGGCATAGCCGGTCACCGCCACCCACACGACCGGCTTCAAGCCGAAGCGATCCGCCAGCATCCCGGTCAGCTGCGACATGCCGATGAAGGCGACCGCGTTGATCGAGAAGAACACGCTGTAGACCGACGGCGACAGGCCGTAGTGGTCGATCAGGATGAAGGACGAACTCGACAGATAGACGAAGAAGCTCGCAATGCCGAAGCCGGCGATCGCCGTCAGGCCAAGGAAGTTGCGGTCGCTCATCAGGTAGCGGTAACCGGCAAGTGCCGTGCCGAAGGACGAGTTGGCGCGCTCCTCCGCCGAACGCGTCTCTTTCAGCGAGGTCGCGAGCAGGATGGTGGCTAAAGCGGCGGCGCCCGTCACAGTCCAGAACACGGCACGCCAGCCGAAGCTCTCGATGATCTGGCTGCCCGTGAGCGGCGCGAGAATAGGCGACACCGAGAACACCAGCATCAGCAACGACATCAGCTTGGCGGCCTCATTACCAGTGTGGAGGTCGCGGACGATGGCGCGCGGCACTGCCATGCCGGCGCTGGCGCCGAGCCCTTGCAGGAAGCGGAAGGCGATCAGCCACTCGATAGTGGGCGCCATAGCCGAGCCGACGCCGCCAACCATGAACAGCGCGAGTCCGACATAAAGCGGCAGCTTGCGCCCGACCATGTCCGAGATCGGTCCGACGACGATCTGGCCGAAACCCATCGACAGGAAGAAGATCAAAAGGCTCATCTGCACGGCGGCGGTGCCAGCCTTCAAATCCGCACCGATCGAAGGCAGTGCGGGAAGGTACATATCGATGGCGAACGGACCGATTGCGGACAACAAGCCTAGCACGACCGCGATGCGGAGGAATTTGGGACTCATGATAAGGGCTTCTTTCGGATCTGGTTGCCGCCGTGGTCCGGCGTCTACCCGAGGACGTTCCATCCCGTGGAACCCCGACATCCGGGATGTGAAATCATCGTCGCTTCAAAGCGCGAATCTGCCGTTTCCCGGGAGCGGACTTCGCTTTATGGTGTCTATAAATTTAGACAGGCTTGTCCAATTCGTCAATCATCGCTATATAGTTTTTTATGAAGGTCGGCGTTTCTCCTGACACTTTCCCGCCACGCAGCCATGAGGCCAAGCGCATATCGGTGGTTGATGCTGCCGCTTCGGTCTTCTGCCGCGAAGGCTATGCCGGCGCCAATATCGACCTGATCGCGGCCGAGGCCGGCGTTTCGCGCCAGACCGTCTACAATCACCATGGCGATAAGGAAAAGCTGTTCATGGCCATTGTGCGCGACCTGACGGAGCGCTGCAATGCCGGCATCTTCGCCACCATTGCCACCTTTCCCGACCAGCCCGCCGATCTCGAAGCCGATCTTGTCGCCTTCGCGGTGCGCATGAACCGCAACTGTATCTGCAATCGCGACGGCCGCTTCCTGCGCAAGCTGATCCAGGCCGAGGGCGAGCGCTATCCCGAGCTTTTTGCCGAGTGGCGCGAACAGGGACCGGGCCGCACCTGGTCGGCGCTTGCCGCCCGCTTCGCGCGGCTGGCCTATGCCGGGCACCTCTCGATCGACGATCCGGACGTGGCGGCGCGGCAGTTCCTCGCACTCGTCAACGCCGAGTTGCAGACAACCTTCATGCTCGGCGGCATACCGACGGAGGAAGAGGTGTTGCGGTCAGCGACCAATGGCGTGCACACCTTTCTGGCCGCCTTCGGCAGGAAGAAAGCGGCAGCCGCCCGGCAGGCCGCCCTCGCCCACGCCTGAGCGATCAAATCGCCGCCAGCCCTCTTGGCCTTAGCTTTCGGCGCCTATATGCGGTTTACGCCGCGCCCAAGCTTGATTACAGCTATGCGGACGATTCAATGGAACCCGACCGTCACATGGCCGACGACCACATCCGCTACGACATTCTGGCCCAGGAGGCATTGCGCGGCGTCATGCGCAAGGTCCTGGCCGAAGTCGCGCGCACGGGCCTTCCGGGCAACCATCATTTCTTCATCACCTTCCTGACCGGCGCGCCGGGCGTGCGCATCTCCTCGCGGCTGCGCGAGCGTTATCCGGAGCAGATGACCATCGTCATCCAGTTCCAGTACTGGGACCTGAAGGTGACCGACACCGGTTTCGAGGTGGGACTCTCCTTTTCCGACGTGCCCGAAAAGCTCGAAATCCCCTTCTCCGCCGTGCGCGGTTTCTATGACCCATCAGTGAATTTCGAACTCGAATTCGACGTCAAGGCGGACAACGCAGCGGAAGACGACGACGCCGCGCCGGCCCCGGAGCTGCCGATCGCGGTCGTGACCGAAAAGAAACCGGAATCGAAGAAAAAGGCCACCGAGGCCGAGAAGAAGCCGGCTGCCGCCGATACCGGCGGCAAGGGTGCCGAAGTGGTTTCGCTCGACGCCTTTCGCAAGAAGTGAGCCGGGGAAATGGGCGAGGTCGTCAATCTCCGCCAGGCCCGCAAGCAGAAAGCGCGCATCGAGAAGGAACGCCTGGCCGGGGAAAACCGGGCATTGCACGGCCGTTCCAAAGCCGAGCGCGAGCGTGACCGGCTGACGTCCGACATGACGGAAAAATTCATGGACGGCCATCGCCGCGAAAAGCCCGGCGATCCGGACCGGCGCTGAGCGCCCGGATGGCCGCTGTCGAAAAACGCTCGGTGACGATTCGCGGCCACCGCACCAGTTTTTCCCTGGAGCAACCCTTCTACGACGATTTGGTGGCGATCGCGACGCAGCGCTCGCTGTCGCTCGCGGCCCTCGTTGCCGAGATCGACGAAACGCGGACCCGTGACGCCAACCTCTCCTCCGCGCTCAGACTCTACGTGCTCGCCTGGGCAAAGCGCGGCGGCAAGGCGTCTTGACCGGCCTCAGACCGGATCGCCGAGGCTTTCCTGCGCCTTGCGCTTGGCGCCGAAGCTGAGCAGGGCCGAACGGTCGCGTTCCTCGGCCTGCTTTTTCGACCGCACCCGCATCAGGTCCTTCCAGCCGATATAGCCGACCAGCCGTGCATCCTCGCGCGAGACGACCGGCAGATGCGAGACGTTGGCCAGGAGCAGCTTGTCTGACAGTCCTTCCAGATATTCGTCGGGATAGGCGAGCGTGACCTTGCTGCCGGCCAAAAGTTCGCAGAGCGTCGTCTTGCGGTGCTTGCCGGCGCGGCGCCAACGCAGGATCGCCGGCGGATCGATGAGGCCGAGCACATGGCCATTCTCGTCGATCACAGGAAAGCTCGGATGGCGCGTGTCCGGCGCGGTCAGGAATGCCGCCGCGCCGTGCAGCGTCATCGTCGCCGGCACGCTCTCGACCTTGGTCGTCATCACCTCGCGCACCCTGGTCAGCGCGAAGGGATCGACGCGGTATTCGCGAACGAGGTGGTGTCCGCGCCGCGCCACCTTTTCGGTCAGGATCGATCGCTTCATCAACAGCACGGTGACGGCATGGGCGGTGGCGCAGGCTGCGATCAGCGGCACCAGCATGTGGGTGTTGCCGGTGAGTTCGACCGCGAAGAAGGTCGCGGTCAGCGGCGCGCGCATGGTGCCGCCCATGGTCGCGGCCATCGCCAGCAGCGGCCAGAAGCCGGGCGTCGCCTCGGGCAGGATACCGGCAAGCACCGCGCCCATCGCGCCGCCCATGATCAAGAGCGGCGCCAGCACGCCGCCCGACGTTCCCGAACCCAGCGCCACCGACCAGACAATGGCCTTGATCACCAAAAGCGTCAGTGCGGCCGCCGCCAGCACATGGCCATCCAACATGTTGGCGATGTTGTCGTAGCCGACACCGAGCGCCTGCGGCTCGATCAGTCCGCCGATACCGACCACCAGGCCGCCGATCATCGGCCACCACATCCAGTGTATCGGCAGCTTCTGGAAGGCGTCCTCGCACGCATAGACCATTTGCGTCAGCAAGCCGGAGAGCAGGCCGGCGGCAATCCCGACCAGCACCCAGCCACCCAATCCGGCGATCGACGCTTCCATGCTGCCCGAGAACGGGAAGATCGGTCCGGGCAGGTGCAGCAAGGTGCGTTCGACCTCGGCGACGATGGCGGCAACGGCGACCGGGATGAAGCTGCGCGGCGTCCATTCGAACAGCAGCAGCTCGACGGCGAGCATGATTGCCGCGATGGGCGTGCCGAACACGGTCGTCATGCCGGCCGCCGCGCCCGCCACCAGCAGCGTCTTGCGTTCATTGTCGCTGACCGGCAGCATCTGCGCGATCAGCGAGCCGATCGCCCCGCCGGTCATGATGATCGGCCCCTCGGCGCCGAACGGTCCGCCGGAGCCGATCGAGATCGCCGACGACAATGGCTTCAATACCGCCACTTTGGCGTCGAGCCGCGAGCGGCCGAGCAGGATTGCTTCGATGGCTTCCGGAATGCCGTGGCCGCGGATCTTTTCGCTGCCGAAGCGCGCCATCAGCCCGATGATCAGCGCGCCGATCACTGGAACCAGCACGGCGGCATAGCCGAGCGGCGTGTCCTCGAGCCTGAGCTCGGTCAGCGTGAACTGGCCGAAATAGGCGATGTTGGTGGCGAGCCTTATCAGCTTCAACAGCGCGATGCCGGCAAACAGCCCGGCGGTCGCGACAACGACTGCGATGGCGGCGATA
This sequence comes from Mesorhizobium sp. WSM3868, assembly GCF_002294785.1. Taxonomy (NCBI): domain Bacteria; kingdom Pseudomonadati; phylum Pseudomonadota; class Alphaproteobacteria; order Hyphomicrobiales; family Phyllobacteriaceae; genus Mesorhizobium; species Mesorhizobium sp. WSM3868. The sequence continues at coordinate 43,121 of NZ_NSGB01000013.1, forward strand.
ATGAGCACCCGAGGATCGGTGGTGAAGTCGCGGAGATGGCCGTTTCCGGCATGAGCGGATTTCATTGGGGAGCCTGAGCTTTCTGGCGGCGCGGTGCCGTCCGGTTGTCGGGCGGCTACATATCGTAACACGATATAATTCTTCAAGGCCGTTTTTGGCGGTTGCTCCGCGTCATTTTGGTCATGGATGCGCCAGGCCCGAGCTTTCATAAGAGTTGAGCTTTGGCCGGAAAGGGCGATAAGTCGTGGCATGACGCACCCGAAGAAACCACGTCCCGCCATCAGCCAGGCCGACTATCAGCGGCTTTCGGAGTTCCGCTACCTGATCCGCCGCTTCCTCGAATTCAGCCAGTTGCAGGCGAATGAGGCGGGCTTGACCCCGCGCCAGCACCAGGCGCTGCTGGCGATCAAGGGCTATCCCGGCGGCGGGCCGGTGGCAGTGGGCGATCTGGCGGAGCGGTTGCGCATCCGCCACCACAGCGCCGTCGAACTGGTGAATCGGCTGAGCGAGGCCGGCTTGGTCGCGCGGGATCAAGACAAGGCGGACCACCGCCGCGTCCTGCTGCAACTTACCCCGCTCGCCGACGACCGTCTCGCCGAATTGTCGGCCGCCCATCTCGACGAGCTTGCCCGCATCGAGCCTATGCTCAAGCGCCTGCTTTCGCGGCACGAGCCGGTTTGAGCGCTACATCCAGCGCTGTCCTTCGCGACGTCTTGGGTGTTTTGTTCGCCCGCGATTCCGGGCGGAACCGCTATGCAGTTTTCCTGGGATAATGGGTTTCAACCGCCGTCCAGCGACTTCAGGAGGTTGTCGATCGTGAACGGATTGGACTTGGGCTTCGGCGGCTCTGGAACGGAACCGTCGTTGACGCCGGGAAGCGACTGGTCGACTTTTGGCGCCTGCTCAGCCGCCCTGCGTTCAGCTTCGAGCCTCGCCTGCTCGGCACGCCTGCGATCCGCCTCGGCCTGGGCTTTCGCCGCTGCGGCCTGTTGTTCGGCCTTTGCCTTGGCGTCGGCTTCCGCCTCTGCTTGCGCATCAGCCTCGGCCTTGGCCCGCGCCTCGGCCTCGGCCTGAGCCTTGGCCTCGGCTTCCGCTTTTGCCCTTGCCTCTGCTTCCGCTTTGGCTTGCGCCTCGGCTTCTGCCTTCGCTTGCGCCTCCGCTTCGGCTTTCGCCCTGGCTTCAGCCTCGGCTTTCTGCCGCGCCTCTTCCTCTTGCCGGCGCCGTTCCTCGGCCGCCCGGTCGCGCTCCGTCTGCAGCGCAGCGTAGTAGCGCACCTCGCGCCGCAGCCTCTGCTTCTCGAGCAGCGTCGCCTGCATCGCCTCGACGCGCTGCTGCTCCTTCTCCAGCGCGCGCTGGGTCAGGAACTGCGCCAGCGGCGCACTGTCGAACTGGAGCGACGTCGCCCCGATCTGGCCTGCAAGGTTGAAATTCACAGCCGGTTCGGAACCGACCAGCGCCTCGTCGCCCGGCCGATAGGTGATCGCCCCCTTGGCGGCCACCGTGCTCGTATCGAGGTCGGCGGTGACGTCCGCAGACAGCGTCGCCGCCGGATTGTCGAGGCTGATCGGCGGCGCCCGCAGCGTGCCATTGGCAACTGTGAAGGGGATATCGGTGTTGCCGGCCGCGAAACTTCCCTGTCCGGCGATCTCAGGCGCGAAGCCGGCGGTCTTGGCGGCATCGATGTCGCGTCCGATTGCATCGGCCTTGGCGATGACGGGGGCAAAAGCATCGGGATTGATGCCGGCGATGGTCAGTCCCTTCAGCGCGGCCGTGCCGGACCCTGACAGGGCAGCGATCATCGCATCGACAGACTTGCCGCTGGTCGACAGCGCGGCCGAAATGTCGCCGCTGCCGCTGATTCCGGCGCCAGGCAGCACTGCGGTAAGATCACTGCCCGCCAGCTTCAACTGACCCGATAACAGGCCGGTGCCGTCCGTGTTCTTGAGCTCGAACAGGCCGGTCAGCGTGCCCTCATAGAGCTTGGCTTTGAGGTCCGAGACACGGATGCCTTCCCGGTCGAGCTTCAGCGACAGCGTCGCGTCATGCGCGGTCGCGAACGGTCCGGCGGCAAGGGCCGCCGTGTTGAGGTCGAGATCGGCGCTGAACGGCAGGGTCGATTTCCGGCTGAACGGCGTCGTCGGCCAGCCACCGTCCTTCCCGGCGAGGAAGGACTGGTCGCCGAACAACGAAACCGCCAGCGGATCGAGGTCGAGCTCATCGAGCGCCAGCGCGCCGGCAAGATGCGGCAGTCCGTCCTTCATGTCGGCGTTGACGTCGCCGGACACAGTCGCCTTGTTGACGGCGCCGCTGAGCCCGCTCAGCACCAGAAGCCCATTGCCGAAGTCGGCATCGCTGGCGAGCGAAGCCGACGTGCCGGTGCCCATGCCGGGCAGCCCGACACCTGTCGTCATCAGCCATGGCTCGATATCGGCGGCGTCGAGATTGACCTTGCCCTTGGCGGTGGCGCCTTGCCCTGTCTCGGCTATGGTCCCGTCAAAGCTCGCCCTGAAATCGTCGGCCGTCAGGTTGAAGCTGGTTGCCAGACCGCCGCCCAGCGAGCCTCTGGCCGTGATATCGGTGGTGGCCTGTCCAAGCATGCCGAGCGGCAGCGCCGGCAGGCCGTAGAGTGCAAGCAGCGTAGCGGCGTTCTCGTTCCTGGCATTGAAGGTGATCGACACCGGCGCATCGGGAAGCCGATCCCGCGTCCCCCTGCCCGAAAGCGAAGCCGAGAAGGCGGAACCGCCGGCCTTGCCTTGCGCGGAGAGCGCGAGTCCGGTGGTGCCGTCGCCATTGTCGGCGGCACTTGTCACCAGGTCGATCCGGGCGTCCTGGAACAGCTCCGGATAGGCAGCAGCACGGGCAGCCAGGCCTTTCAGAACCTGATTGTCCGGATAATGCTGGGCTGCGACATCTATGAGCGGCTTGAGATCGACGGCCACCACGGATGCGTCGAGCTTGCCGGTCGGGCTTTCCGGAAAATCCTTGATGCGCCCGGTGGCGCTGATCGAGGCGCCGGCGAGCCCTCCGACCGAGAGCCGGTCGATCTCGAGCAGGCCCTCGCGCAGCCTCAACGCCGTATCAACTGTATCGGCGGTCAGCCCGGCGGCGCTGACCGGGCCCGCCTTGATCTGGAAATCGAGGTCGCGGTCGGAGAAGCGGTTGGCGCCCTTGTCGCTGACAAAGATCGAGGCGAAGGCCGCCAGCCCATCGACGTCGAGCTCGCCGCCCTCCAGCTGCATCAGCACCGAGGGCCTGGCGCCATCGGGCTGGCTGGAATCGATGCGGCCGGAAAATTTCGCCTTGCCGAGGATCAGCTCGAGGTCGCTGAACGACTGCCGGTTCTCGCTGAGATCGACCTTGGCCTTGAAGCCCGCCGCCGGCAGACGGCGGATCGCGTCGTCGACATCCTTCGACAGCCAGGCGGCGAAACCGGACGGCTGTCCGACGGCAAGCAGCAGGGATCCGGTGAAGCCGAAATGGTCCTCGACGTTCAGCATGCCGTCGGCTTCAAGCGTCGCCCGGCCCGGCAGTGTCGCGGCGAGCGACTTCACCGACCAGCCGCCTTCGGCCGGCTCCGCCGAGAGCCGCACGTCGCGAACCGTGGTATCGCCCGCCACCACCGCCGGGAGCCTGACCTCGACCGTGCCCGGTATTGTCGGCTTCGGCATGTGCTGAAGCGTCTGCTCGAAAGCCGCGATACGCTGGTCGAGCGTCAATCCGGCACCTGCGGATGCGCCCACCGCCTCGTCGAACTGCACCTGCGCGCCGCTCGCTTCGATCGAAAAATGCGGTTTCAGGCCGAGATCGACCGAGGCCTTGCCGTCGGCGGTATAGGGGTTGTCGAGCGGTCCGGTCTCGAAGCGGAATTCATCGACGCCGAGCTTCTGATGGTCGAGCGCGAATTTGCCGTTCAGCCGGAAGCCGGGATCGGGCTTGCCGGCGCTGACCTTCACGGGCTCGCCATCAGTGCCGCGCAATTCGGCCGAGCTCCTGTCGGCCCCATTCTTGTCAGAGGCCGAAACTTTGAACTGACCGGAATAGACCGCCGCGCCTTTGACGATGCCGGCATTGCCGTCCGTCTCGATGATGAGCGGATAGGCATCCGGGTCAGCTTTGAGTCTGACCCGCATCTGGCCGTCGGCTTCCGTTCTGCCGGTTGAGGCCGAGACTTCCGTGCGCAGGCCGTCGAAGCGCAGCGAGCCGTCCATCCGCCACGGGCCGGCGAGCGACTTTGCCGAAACGGTCGAGTTGATCTCGGAGATGAAATGGCTGCGCCCGCCGGCGGCATGGCGCAATTCGATCTGCCCTTCGGTCACCGTCAGCTTCTCGATCGCGATCTGTCCGGGATCGAAGGGCGTCGACGGCCGGATCGCCCAGTCGACCGTGCCGTCGCCGGCAACATCGATGGTCGCCTTCGGATGCACCAGCCGCATGTCGAAGATCAGCAGTTCGCCGCGCAGGAACGGCGCCAGCTCCGCGTCCATGGAGAAGGTCTCCATCGTCATCGCCGGCTGTCCGCCAGGGCCGCCTGCGACCTCGACATTGGAGAAGGTCACCGAAGGGAATGGCAAGAGCCGCGCGGTCGCGTCGCCTTTCACGGTCACCTTGCGGCCGAGGATGGTGCTCGCCTCGCGCTCGAAATCGGCGCGGTAGCCGGTCCAGTCGATGAAATACGGCACCACCAGCGCCGCGCACAGCACCAGCACGAACAGGCCACCGAAGATCACGAACAGGCGAGCGAGCATCGGCCCCAAAGCCTAGGATTAAAGTCAGCCGCACTCTACCCGCATCCGCGCGGCGATAAAGAGGCAATTCGGCTGCAACCCTCGGCGTCTAGGCTCTCGGCAAGATCTTGCCGGGGTTCATGATGTTCAGCGGATCGAGCGCCTGCTTGATCGTGCGCATGACGTCAACGCCATGGCCGAGCTCATGGCGCAGGAAGCCGACCTTGCCCTGGCCGATGCCGTGCTCGCCGGTGCAGGTGCCTTCCATGGCGATCGCCCGCATGTTGAGCCGCGCGACGAATTTTTCAGCGAGTGCGATCTCCTGCGGGCTGTCGACATCCATCAGCACCAGCACGTGGAAATTGCCGTCGCCGGCGTGCCCGACGATCGGCGCGATCAGGCCCATTTCGGCAATGTCGGCTTCGGTCTCGGTGACGCATTCGGCAAGCCGGGAGATCGGCACGCAGACATCGGTCGAAAGCCCCTTGGCACCGGGACGCAGCGTCAGCGACGACCAGTAGGCGTCGTGCCGCGCCTTCCAGAGCTTCGTCCGCTCCTCGGCGACGCTGGTCCACAGGAACGGTCCGCCGCCATTCTCCTCGGCGATCATGCCGAAAGTCTCGGCCTGTTCGGCGACACCGGCGTCGCTGCCGTGAAATTCGACGAAAAGGCACGGGCTCTCGGGGTAGTCGAGCTTCGAATAATTCTTCATCGCCCGCATCTGCAGCGCGTTGACCAGTTCGATGCGCGCCACTGGGATGCCCATCTGAATGGTCGCTATCACTGCGTTGCATGCGGCCTCCAAGGTCGGGAACGGGCAGACGCCGCCGGAGATCGCCTGCGGAATGCCCTGCAGCCTGAGCGTCAGTGCTGTGATGATGCCGAGCGTGCCTTCCGAGCCGACCAAGAGCCGCGTCAAGTCGTAGCCGGCCGAGCTTTTCTTTGCCCGCTTGCCGGTCGTCACTGCCTCGCCGTCGGCCATCACCGCCGTCAGCGACAGCACGTTCTCGCGCATCGTGCCGTAGCGCACGGCATTGGTGCCCGACGCCCGTGTTGCCGCCATGCCGCCCAGCGAGGCATTGGCGCCGGGGTCGATCGGGAAGAACAGGCCGGTGTCGCGCAAATGGCGGTTGAGATCCTCGCGTGTCACTCCGGGCTCGACCGTGCAGTCGAGATCCTGCGGATTGACCGAGAGGATGCGGTTCATGCGAGAGGTGTCGATGGAGATGCCTCCGCCCGGCGCATTGGTGTGGCCCTCGAGCGAGGAGCCGACGCCGAAGGCAATGACCGGCACACGATGCGCGGCGCAGGTGCGCACGATCTCCTGCACCTCCGGCTTGGTTTCGGCGAAGACGACGCCGTCCGGCGCCTGGGTAGGGATGTAGGTGGTGGTGTGCGCATGCTGGTCGCGGATCGCCTCGCCGGTCTGAAAACGCTCGCCGAACCGCTGCTTGAGGATGCCGAGCACGGCGGCGATGCCTTCCTCGTTGCGCTCGACGGGGTTGAGGTCGCTCAAAGCCATGAATTCCTCCGCGAATGGACCAGCGGCCACTCTTGTAATGCAGCTATGGATGATGCCTAAAGCAATTCCAGGAAAAGAGTGAAGCGGTTTCCGTGCGGAATTGCGCCAGAACAAAAGTGAACCTCACCAGCCAGGCCCTGTCCAGCGACGATCAAGGAAAGCCAGATGACGATGCCCGCGCCGATCATTTCCAGCCCGATGGCGATCGAGAAGGACTGGATCGACTATAACGGCCATCTCAACATGGCCTATTACAACGTGCTGTTCGACCGCTGCTCGGACGAAGCGTTCGAGCTGATGGGCATGGGACCGAACTATGCCAAGGATCGCCGCCTCACCATCTACACCGCGGAAGTCCATGTCTGCTACGTGCAGGAGCTTCACCTCGACCACAAGGTGAAGGTCTCGTTCCAGCTCATCGACCACGACGAGAAGCGGCTGAGGGCCTATCAGGAGATTCGCCACGTCGATGGCTGGCTGGCCGCGACGTCCGAGCAGCTTGCGCTGCATGTCGACATGGCCGGGCCGAGGGTCGCTCCCTTCCCGGCCGATGTGATGGCACAGGTTGAAGCCATGCGCGCCGCCCACGCCGCGTTGCCGATGCCGGAGCGTGCCGGCCGTTCGATCGGCATCAAACGCAAGAGCGCTTGAAAACCCGCACACCCGCGTTAACCTTACCAAGGTTTTAACGTGAACAAGCCGATTGAGTCTGTTGAACGACTCAGTGGCGCGTTCGAAAACCGCCGCACCGGGTTTACGCGCGGGCGGCAGGCGGAATGCGGTGCGAGGACAGTGCATGAAAACCGACATCAAGGTCGAAGTGGAGCGGTTGGCGGCCGATCCGCGCATCACCGACTATGATTTCTGGCGATCGTTGAAGAACGTCAACAACGAGATCTTCCACATCGCCAACAACAACGAGCCCATCCCCTTCGACATGATCCGCTGGCGCGCGATTCTCAAGCAGGCGCGTATGAGACGCGGTCACACTGAGCCTTCAGCGCTCCCTTAAATTGCCAAGCGGCGAGCGCGCCTCGACCGGCGACGACTGTATGATGGCGGTGTTGGTCATCGCATATGGAATAATTTTGTCGATCACCCGCTCCAACTCGGCCACCGAGCCGACATGCGCGAGCGCGATGAAGCAATCCTCGCCGGTCACCCGGTCGCATTGGGCGATTTCCGGCAGGTCGCGGATGATGCCGGCCACGACGGCAAGCTGCCCCGGGACCGGCCGGATTCGCAGCCATGCCGACAGCTTCATGCCGAGCGCCGCCGGATTGATCTTCACCGTATAGGCTTCAATCACGCCATTCTCCTGCAGCTTGCGAATGCGTTCGGCCACGCTCGGCGCCGAGAGCCCGACGGCGCGCGCCAGCTCCGCCGTGCTGGCGCGCGCATCCTTTTCCAGGAGTCGCAGGATCTTCAGGTCCGCCGCATCCAGCTCGCCATTTTCATTTCGAAGGCGTTTCAAATAATTCTCTTTTCTTCAGAAGGTGAACGGTGATCGAAACCGTGCATCATCCATATAAGTCGCGAAGTTCGCCTGCGATAATGACCTTATGAATTCTGAAGCGCAAGTTCGTCCGACAAACCGGGCCGGCAGCGACACCGACGCTGCACGCCCTGCCCTCGCCGGACTGGCCGATGCGCTGCCGCCGCATGTCTGGTTCTGCGTCAGCGCGATCTTCCACTATCTCGGGCCGGCCTTCGCCGTGCTGCTGTTCGCTCAGGTCGGCGTGCTCGGCATGGCCTGGCTGCGCATCGCCACGGCCGCGCTCGTCTTCGCGCCGCTTACCAGGCCATGGACGGTTTTCGCGCGCGCCGACCGCTCGGCCCGCCTGCTGCTGTTGGCCTTCGGCGCCTGCCTGGCGGTGATGAACTGCGCCTTCTATCTGGCTCTAGACCGCCTGCCGATCTCGCTGGTCGCCGCGATCGAATTCGTCGGCACTATTGGCGTCGCGCTGGTCGGCCTCAGAAGCCCGCGCAATTTCGCGGCGCTCGCCATCGCTGTCGCCGGAACGTTGCTGTTGATCGATGTCAAATGGTCGAGCGAATCCGTCGGCCTGTTCTGGGCTTTTCTCAACGGCGCGCTGTTCATCGGCTATATCGTTTTGGGCCACCGCATCGCCCGGACAGGCCTCGGCGTCGCCGGCCTCGGCACCGCCATGGCGATCGCCTTCCTCGTCGTGCTGCCGGTCGGCCTCATCGAGGCGCTGCCAGCCTTCTCGGCGCCGCAACTGATGATCGCCGGTATCGGCGTCGGCATCTGCTCCTCGGTCATCCCCTACATTTGCGACCAGCTCGCCATGGCGCGGCTGCCGCGCGCGAGCTTCGCGCTCATGCTATCGCTCTTGCCGCTCACCGCGACCCTGATCGGCGTCGTCGTGCTCAGGCAGGTTCCGAGCCTCACCGATTGCCTCGGGATCGCGCTGGTTGTGGCGGGCGTCGCCATGCACAAGCCGGCGCCGGAGTGATCCGCCGCCGTCGAGGTGTGTTGAGATTCAGGTCAGGCCGAGCCGAGAATGGTGGATTCCGAGAACCGGAGCGGAGCGTACTTTGAAGTACGTGAGCACCGGAAGCGCAGGAAGCCGCCATTCGCAGGCCGGGCTCACCTGAATATCAACACACCTCAGGCCAGTTTCTCCTTAAGGAAGGCGAGCGTCCTCCCCCAGGCCAGATCGGCCGCCTTCTTGTCGTAGCGCGCGGCCGAGGTGTCGTTGTTGAAGGCGTGGTTGACGCCGTCATAGACATAGACGGTGTATTCGATATGCGCGGCGTCGAGCGCCTTCTTGTAGGCGTCGATGCCGGCATTGATGCGCTCGTCCAGCCCGGCATAATGCAGCAGCAGCGCCGCCTTGATCTTCGGCACATCCTCGGCCTTCGGCTGCATGCCGTAATAGGCGACGCCGGCGCTGAGGTCCGGCGCATTGACGGCGAGCGTGTTCACCGTGCCGCCACCCCAGCAGAAGCCGACCGCGCCGACCTTGCCGTTGCTGTCTTGGTAAGTCTTGAGATAGGCGACCGTCGCTACGCCGTCGGCCGCGACTTGGGCAGCATCGAGCTTGCTGAACATGTCGCGCGCCTTGTCCTCGTCGGCGGGAGTGCCGCCGAGCGGCGACAGGAAGTCCGGCGCCAGCGCGACGAAGCCTTCCAGCGCCACGCGCCGGGCGACGTCGCGGATATGCGCATTGAGCCCCCGGTTCTCATGGACGACGATCACAGTGCCGAGTTTGCCGGACTGGTTCGCCGGCTTGACCAGATAGCCCTTCATCTCGCCGCGGCTGCCGGGATAGGTGATGTCCTCGCCCTTCACCCTCGGATCGTTCTCGGCGACGATCGCCGCCTTGGCCGAATTCGCAGCCAGCATCGGCGCGATCGCGGCGGCCCCCGATCCAGCGAGCCGGGTCAATTGCTCCATGAAGCGCCGCCGGTCCAGCGTCAGATGCGTATATTCGTCATAGGCATCGATCATCGCCTGAGTGATGATGGGCTGCGTGACGACAGGCTTGGCGGCAGGTTCGGTCATGGCTCTCCTCGACGACTGTTTGACGCGCAAGATAGGGTTAGAACGCGCACGGTCCAGTCATCCGCCGGCGGCGGCGGCCCTCGGACCCAACTTCGACCAATGACGATTGCCGGTGGCTTCTGCATCCATCACATTTTGGTCATTTCCGAAAACGTTGATGGTGCTGTCACATTGGGATGGGAAACTGCGGAGCGGCCCCGCCCGGTCCGAACGGCAAAAAGGGGAATGCCGGGAACGTGATGGCCGCTGGCGCAACGCCTTGGCTCAGGCGGCGGCTGTCGTCGCTGCAGGGAGCGCTTGGCGGCGTGGTCGGCGAAAAGGCCGGCGCGATTGGATGTCCTCGTCTACTTGGGCAGCGTGTAAGCCATCACATAGTCGCCCGGCTTGGTGCCGACCGAACCGTGGCCGCCGGCGACAATGACCACGAACTGGCGGCCGTCGGCGACGGTGTAGGTCATCGGTGTCGACTGGCCGCCGGCCGGCAGCCTCGCGCGCCAGAGCTGCTTGCCCGTCGTAAGGTCATATGCGCGCAGATAGTCGTCGACCGCGGCCCCGAGGAAGGCAACGCCACCGGCCGTGATCATCGGCCCGCCGATGCCTGGAACGCCGACCTTGAGCGGCAGGGGCAGCGGCGTCATGTCGTAGACGGTGCCGTTGCGATGCTTGTAGGCGATCTGGCCGGTTCTCAGGTCGACGCCGGCGACATAGCCCCAGGGCGGCGCCTGACAGGGAATGCCGAGTGGCGACAGGAATGGCCCCATCACCACCGCGTAAGGCGCGCCCTCATTGCGGTTGAGCCCTTGCTCGCTGCCCTTGGTGTCGCCGGGCGGCGGCACGTCCGCGCGCGGAATGAGTTTCGACGTGAAAGCGAGATAAGTCGGCATGCCGAACATCACCTGTCGCACCGGGTCGACCGCGACGCCGCCCCAGTTGAACACACCGAAATTGCCGGGATAGACCAGCGTGCCCTGCAGCGAGGGCGGCGTGTAGCGTCCCTCGTAACGCAGTCTCTTCAGTTCGATCCGACACGCCAGCTGATCGAACATGGTGATCCCCCACATGTCGGCGCCGGTCAGCGGCTTCGGGTTGAACGACAGGTCGGAGGACGGCTGCGTCGGCGAGGTATGGTCGCCTTCGATCGCTCCGCCCGGTGCCGGCACTTCCTTCACCGGAATGATCGGTTCGCCAGTGCGCCGATCGAGCACATAAAGATCGCCCTGCTTGGTCGGCCCTACCAGTGCCGGCACCACGCCGCTCCCCGTCGTGATGTCGACCAGCGTCGGCTGCGCCGGCACGTCCATGTCCCACAGGTCGTGATGCACCGTCTGGCGCACCCAGCGCAACTGTCCGGTGTTGAGGTCGAGCGCAGTGATCGAGGAGGAGAATTTTTCGACATCGGCGCTGCGGCCCATGCCGAGCTGGTCGGGCGTCTGGTTGCCGAGCGGCAGGTAGAGCAGGCCAAGCTTCTCGTCGGCGCTCGCCGTTGACCACATGTTGGGCGAGTTGTTGGTGTAGTTCTGCCCCGCCGGCAGCGGCGTCGTCTGATCCGGTTTGCCGGAATCCCAATTCCACAACAGCGCGCCGGTGCCCGCGTCATAGGCGCGGATGACGCCCGACGGCTCCTCGGTCGAATAATTGTCGTTGACCGCGCCGCCGACGATGATCTTGCCGGCGAGGATGAGCGGCGCCGAGGTCGAATAGTAACAGCCCGACTTCGGAAAGGGCATGTTGGCCATCAGGTTCAGCGTGCCGCCTTCGGCGAAGGACGGACAAACTTGCCCGTTCGCGGCATCGAGAGCGATCAGCCGGGCGTCCGAAGTCGGCAGGTAGATGCGTGCCGCGCAGGGCTGGCCCGCCGCGATCTTCGCATCGGCGTAATAGGAAACTCCGCGGCAGGTCTGGTGCTGGCGGTTGGGATCGAGCTTGATCTTCGGGTCGTAGCGCCATTTCTCCTTGCCGGTCGCGGCATCGATCGCGATGGCGAAATTGTGGGGCGTGCAGATGTAGAGCGCATCACCGACCTTGAGTGGCGTTACCTGATAGGTCGTCTCACCGATGTCGTCCGGACCCTTCATGTCGCCGGTGCGGTAGGTCCAGGCCGGCTGCAGCTTGGCGACATTGTCCGGCGTGATCTGAGCGAGCGGCGAGTAACGCTGGCCGAACGGCGTGCGGCCGTAGAAATGCCATTCGCCCGCCGGCATGTCGCCGCCGAGATTGGCCGTCGGCGTCACCTTATCGGTGTTGAGCGTGCCGCCGATGTCCTTCGGATCGGCGGTCATCGAATAGCCGGCCACTGCAAGCGATGCGAGCACCGCCAGGATGAGCGGAGCGCGTCCGTCCGGACCGGTGAATCCCCGCCTGGCCCATGGCGTCAGCAGCCAGAGCGCGATGAGAACGATGATGCCGCCGCGCGGGCCGAGCTGCCACCAATCAAAGCCGGTTTCCCACACCGCCCAGCAGAGCGAGGCGAGCACGATCGCGGCATAGAGCCAGAGCCCTGTCGATCTGCGGCGGAAAACGAGCCAGGCGGTGATCAGGAAGGCCAGTCCGGCAATCAGGTAGTACCAGCTGCCACCCAACGTCACCAGCCAGATGCCGCCGCCGCCGAGGACCAGGCCGATAAGCAAAAGGACGAGGGAGGTGATGGTGACAGCCAAGACGATACTCCTTCGACTGTTGCGCGCTTGCGGCGCCTCTGAGGCAACGGCTTGCCGTCCCTGCCCTGTTGGCAGCTTTCTCTCGCAAGTTGCGCCTGTCAAGGCGGCCCCGAACAGGAACAACTAGAACAAAACGGAGACACTTCTGGCCTTTCGCTGCCGAATCACTACATTCGGGGGCGATGTCCGGCTTTTCGGAAGACATGCCCTTTTTTGACGAACCGAATGCGCGGCCCGCCGCCCCATCCGGCCTTGCCGCGCGCGCCATGGCCGCACGCAACGCGCAGAACCGTGCGCCCGATTATCTGAACGGCCTCAATCCCGAACAGCGGCTCGCTGTTGAAACGACCGAAGGCCCGGTTCTGGTGCTGGCCGGCGCCGGCACCGGCAAGACGCGGGTGCTCACCACGCGAATCGCCCACATCCTTGCCACCGGCAGGGCCTTTCCCTCGCAGATTCTCGCCGTCACCTTCACCAACAAGGCCGCGCGCGAGATGAAGCAGCGCATCGGCTTGCTGATCGGCGAGCAGAATGTCGAGGGCATGCCCTGGCTCGGCACCTTCCACTCGATCGGCGTCAAGCTGCTGCGCCGGCATGCCGAGCTTGCCGGATTGAAATCCGATTTCACCATCCTCGATACCGATGACGTGGTGCGGCTGATCAAGCAGCTGATCCAGGCCGAAAATCTGGACGACAAGCGCTGGCCGGCCAAGACCTTCGCGCAGATGATCGACAACTGGAAGAACAAGGGCCTTGGCCCCGACGAGATTCCGGAAGGCGACGCGCGCAGCTTCGGCAACGGCAAGGGGCGCCAGCTCTACAAGGCCTATCAGGAGCGGCTGCAGACGCTGAATTCCTGCGACTTCGGCGATCTCCTCTATCACCCGATCCGCATCTTCCGCGCCTATCCGGACGTGCTGAAGGACTATCACCGCAAGTTCAAATACATCCTGGTCGACGAGTACCAGGACACCAACACCGCGCAATACATGTGGCTGCGCCTGTTGGCGCAGAGGCCGCAATCCTCCCCCCTTGAGGGGGAGGTGTCCGCGAAGCGGACGGAGGGGGTCGCCGCGGAAGGCGCCGCCCAGTCATCAGGCGCCGGAGCGTCGAGCACTGCCGCGAGGACCCCTCCCGACCGGGCTTCACCCGGCCACCCTCCCCTCAAGGGGGAGGGAAACCGGCGTCAATCCACTGTCAACATTTGCTGCGTCGGCGACGACGACCAGTCGATCTATGGCTGGCGCGGCGCCGAGGTCGACAATATCCTGCGCTTCGACAAGGATTTTCCCGGCGCCACCATCATCAGGCTGGAGCGCAACTACCGCTCCACCGCGCATATACTGGGTGCGGCTTCGCATCTTATCGCCCACAATGAGGGCCGCTTCGGCAAGACGCTGTTCACCGACCGCAACGACCCCGAGGACGATAAGGTGCATGTCCATGCCGCCTGGGATTCGGAGGAAGAGGCGCGCGCCATCGGCGAGGCGATCGAGGCCTACCAGCGGCAAAAGCACAACCTCAACGATATGGCGATCCTGGTGCGCGCGTCCTTCCAGATGCGCGCCTTCGAAGACCGCTTCATCACGCTCGGCTTGAGCTACCGAGTCATCGGCGGTCCGCGCTTCTACGAACGGTTGGAAATCCGCGACGCGCTGGCCTTCTTCCGCGTCGTCGCCAACAGCGGCGACGACCTTGCCTTCGAGCGCATTGTCAACGTGCCGAAGCGCGGGCTCGGCGAAGCCACCATCCGCCAGATCCACGACACCGCGCGCGCCATGCAAATCCCGATGCTTGAGGCCGCGGCGACGCTCGCCGAAAGCGACGAGCTGAAGCCGAAGCCGCGCGCCGCGCTGCGCGAGGTCGCGGCCAGTTTCGAGCGCTGGCAGAAGGCGCTGGAGACCACGCCGCACACCGAGCTCGCCGAGACCATCCTCGAGGAGAGCGGCTACACCGACATGTGGAAGAACGAGCGTTCGGCGGAAGCGCCCGGGCGGCTGGAGAACCTCAAGGAACTGATCCGCTCCATGGAGGAGTATGAATCCCTGCGTTCCTTCCTCGAGCATGTCGCGCTGGTCATGGAGGCCGAGCAGGGCGAATCGCTCGATGCGGTCTCGATCATGACGCTGCATTCGGCGAAAGGGCTTGAATTCGAGACCGTATTCTTGCCCGGCTGGGAGGAAGGTCTGTTCCCGCATCAGCGCGCGCTGGACGAAGGCGGCCGCTCCGGCCTCGAGGAAGAACGCCGCCTCGCCTATGTCGGCCTGACTCGCGCGAAAAAGAACCTGCACGTCTGGTTCGTCTCAAACCGCCAGATCCACGGCCTGTGGCAATCGACCATTCCGTCGCGTTTCGTCAATGAATTGCCGGAAGCCCATGTCGATGTCGCCGACGGCGGCAATTCCTATGGCGGCTACGGCAATCCCTATGGCGGCGGCTCCTTCGCCTCGGGCCGCGGCGGCGGCCGGCAGAATCCCTACGGCGCTTCGCGCTTCGACAATATCGGTGCGGAAAAATCCGGCAGCTTCTCCAACACCTATGCGACGCCCGGCTGGCAGCGCGCGCAGGCGAACCGCACCGAAGCGACCGACCGCAACTGGGGCACACGCTCCGGCCACCAGGTCGAACGCATCGGCTATGGCGAGACCGACAGCGGCTATGGCGCCGGCCGCACCTCGGTGAAAGGCCGCACCATCGAAGGCGAGCTGGTCGCCAAATCGGTCGCCGACACACCTTCGCCATTCAAGCTCGGCGACCGCGTCTTCCACCAGAAATTCGGCAACGGCAATATCGCCGCCATCGACGGCAACAAGCTGACCATCGACTTTGACAAGGCCGGCCAGAAACGTGTGCTGGACGGGTTTGTCATCAGCGTTTGAGCGGCGGCCGCCAACGGATTACCGTCCGAAAACCGCAGCCTCTCAGCGATACCGCGCCTGGTTCCATTTGTGGCCGAGCAGGGACAGGATGATGATCAGCCCGTTGAAGAACTGCACGTAAAAGCCGCTGAGGCCCGCGGCGACGACGCCGGTCTGGATGAACGACACGGTGACCGCGCCGATCGCGCCGCCGACCACTGTACCGATACCGCCCCAGGTCGGCGTGCCGCCGACGAACACCGATGCCAGCACCGGCAGCAGGTAGCCGTCGCCCGCCGTCGGCCACCAGGTGAAGTTGATCATCACCGAGAAGGTTCCGGCGATCGCCGCCCCGATGCCGGTGAAGACGAACACCTTGACCCGGACGCGCTGAACGTCGATGCCCATTTGCTTGGCGCTGTCCGGGTTATCGCCGACCACCTTGACCTGGGCGCCGAAGCGGTGGCGGTTGTAGAGCAGCGCCGAAAACACGACGAAGGCGATCGCCCAGAAGATCTGCACCGGGATGCCCCAGAGCTGGCCGGAGAAGATCGCGTAAGCTGAGCTGTCGGCCAGACTGGTCAGCGCCGTCGACTTGCCCTCGTTGATGATCTGGATCAGCCCGCGCAGCAGGAAGTTCATGCCGAGCGTGGCAATCAGCGACGACAGGCCGCCATAGACCACCAGCGATCCGACCAGGAAGCCGAGCAGCGTGCCGGTGAGAAGCGCCGCGGCGATGCCGAGGAACGGATCGTAGCCGGCCTGCACGACGATCGCGAAGGCCCATGAGGCGAAACCCATCGTCGCCGGGAACGATAGGTCGATCTCGCCGCAGGTGACTACGAAGACCAGCGGCACGACAACGAACAGCGCGACGGGAAGCGTCGTCAGCACCGAGCTGTAAAGATACCAGGTGGTGAAGACGGTCGGGTTGGCGATCATGAAGATTGCCATCATGACGATGAACACGGCGAGCGTGCCTAGCGCCGCGCGATTGTCGAGGACGAAGCCGCGCAGCCAGTGATCGGAAGGATGACTCCACTGCTTGCCTGATTCTGTCGGGCCGCTTGCCCTTCCCAGAGGTGTTTGCAGATCGGGTTCCATGGCCTTGCTCATCACGCTCTCTGCTCCGCTCCGCCCGCCTCGTGTAGCCCTGGCAGGCCACCCGGATGCGCGATCTCTTCCATAAAGTTGATGAGGTCGTCGGCTGACTTGACCTCGCTGCGGTCAGCCGTCAACGCCACCTTGCCGCGGTCGAGCACCACGAAGCGGTCGGCGATGTCGAAGACATGATGAATGTTGTGGCCGATGAACAGGATCGAGCGGCCACTCGCCCGCACCTGGCGCACGAAATGGAAGACCTTGGCGGTCTCAGTCAGCGACAGCGCCGTCGTCGGCTCGTCGAGGATAATCAGCTCCGCCTGCTTGTAGATGGCGCGCGCGATCGCCACACCCTGACGCTCGCCGCCCGAAAGCTGGCCGACGATGGAATGCGGCGTGAACACTTTCGAGGTGAAGCCGATCTCACGCATCAGCCGGCTTGCCTCCTCGATCTCCTTGCCGACCTTGAGCCAGCCCATGAAGCCGGTCACCTCGCGGCCCATGAAGATGTTGCGCACGATCGTTTGCTGCACGGCCAAAGCCCGGTCCTGGAACACCGTCTCGATGCCGGCATCGCGCGAGCGGGCGGCACTCCATCCGGTCACCGGCTTGCCGCGTACGAGGATGTCGCCGCTTGTCGGCTTGACCACGCCGGATAGGATCTTGATCAGCGTCGATTTGCCGGCGCCGTTGTCGCCGATCAAGCCGACCACCTCGCCGCGATCGACGCTGAGGTTGACGCCGCCCAGCGCATAGACCTGGCCGTAGGATTTCTTGATGTCGCGCAGTTCGATGATGCGTTCGCCCATGCGATCCTCGCTTCCAATTGTGTTATCGGCCGCTTGCCGGCGATCCGGTCGGCCGGGCCCAACCCCGACCGACCGCCTGGGAGGTCAACGCAGCGCCTGCTTGGCCAGCTCGGCGACGATCTCGTAATTCTGCGGCGTGACGAAGCCGGCGCCGGTATCGACATTCATCGGCGCCAGACCCAGCACCACCTGCTGGCAAAGGCTCAAGATCGGCAGATAGCCCTGCAGGAAAGGCTGCTGGTCGGCCGTCAGTTGCACCCAGCCGCCCTTGAAGCCTTCGACGATCTGCGGGCTGGTATCGAAGCCGAAGTTGAAGATGTCGCCGGGCTTGCGTCCCGCCGCCTGCATATAGGTGGCGACGTTGCCGAGCATCTGTCCGCCGGGATAGCCGACCGCCTTGACGTCGGGGTGGTTGAGCAGAGCCGCCGTGATCACCGGAATGGCGAGGTTCGGGTCGGACGCCCATTCGCCGCTCGGCGGCGAGGACAGCTGGATCACCTCGACGCCCGCCTCCTTCAGCGCCGCGACCGTGCCGCGCTCGCGCGCGCCGCGATTCTCGTTCTCGAACGGGCCGATCATGATCGCCTTGTCGCCGGCCTTGAGCTTGCCGAGCTTGAACGCCTCGGCGCCGAGCGCGCGGCCCTGCTGCTCCTGCTGCGCGCCGACATAGCCGCCGCCGAACGCTTCCGCCACCTTCGGCACCGGCACGTTCTGGTACATCATCTTGATGCCGTCCTTATGCGCCTGCTCGGCCAGCGGCATGATCGCGGCATCGCCCGGATGGCCCATCATGGCGATGCCTTGCGGCTTGACCGCGACCGCCTCGCGCAATTGCTGCACCATCTTCTCGACATCCCACTGGGAGAAGATGTAGTCGACCTTCGGCCCAAGATCGGCCGCCGCCTGCTTGGCGCCATTGTAGACGATGGTGCCGAAGGCGTCGCCCTCGGCGCCGCCGACGAAAAAGCGGATATGGACGTCCTTGCACCATTGGGCGTCAAGCGCCTTTGCCGGCAAGGTGGAGATCGAGGCGCAGAGCGCCGCGGCAGCCGCCGCGACGGTCGAGCGCAGAACAGTCCTTCTGGTCGTGATGCTCATGCACGTTCCTCCCTTTTGGTCCCTCGCAACAGAGGGTTTCGACGATTGCTTCGGCCGTAGTCTTGGTGGCCGGCTCCTCCCGCCGGCCGGTCCTCACACCGGATTGGGCAGGTAGCTGGCTCCTCCCCTGCACTGCTTCAGATAGTCCAGCGCCCGCACCTGACCGGTCATCTCGAGGTCGCCGCGATAGACCGGGTCGTGCCAGCCTTCGATGTCGATGGCGCCCTTGTAGCCCGCCAGCCGCAATTCGCTGATCACCCGGGCCCAGTCGCTGTCGCCGAAGCCGGGGCTGCGCATCTGCACGAATGGCAGGCGTCCGAACACGCCGTGCTCGCGGATCACGTCCCAGCGCACGGTGGCGTCCTTGCCGTGGACGTGGAAGATGCGCGGCGCCCATTTGCGGATCTGCGGAATCGGGTCGATCAGATAGACGAGCTGGTGGCAGGGCTCCCATTCGAGCCCGAGATTGTCGTCGGGCAATTCGTTGAACATCAGCTCCCAGGCGTCCGGGTTGTGGGCGATGTTCCAGTCGCCGCTCGCCCAGTTGCCGTCCATGGCGCAGTTCTCGAAGGCGATGCGCACGCCCTTGTCGGCGGCGCGCCTGGCCAGCGGCCCCCAGACCTCGCGGAAACGGGGCAGGCTGTCGGTCAGCGGTTTGCCGCGCAGCCGGCCGGTGAAGCCGCAGACCATCGTGGTGCCGAACAGATGTGCGTTGTCGATGACGGTCTCCCACGCCGCGAGCACGCCGCGGTCGACCTCGCCGTTTTCCAGCGGATTGCCGAACACTCCGATCGACGACACGGTGACGTCGGCATCGCCGATCGCTTCGCGGATTTCGCCCGCCAGGCGCTTTAGGTCCTTGCCGCCTAGCGTCTGCCAGAAAAAGGGCTGGATGCTCTCGAAGCCGAGCGGCAGGATCTGTTTCACATAGGCGGCCGGGTCGTCGAGATTGGCTCGCACCATGGTGCCGATCCTGATGTCGAGAAGCGGGTTCGGGATCACGGCGTTTCCTTTGCGATTGCGACGCGGCGTCCGGTCTCGGCGCTTTCGATGGCGCCAAAGACCATGGCTAGGCTTTTGATGTTGTCGGTGCCGCGCGTCTCCGGTTCGGTGCCGGTCTCGATCGCGCGCATGAAATCCTGGATGATGCCGAGATGGCCGTCGACTCTGTCGGCCGCCTCGAGCGCCGGCACCTCGATCGACTGGGTCTTGTCGACGATACCGTCGCGGCCGGACGCAACCACCTCGGCCTTCAACCCGTCATGCCCGTCCCACAACAGGCTGCCGCGCTCGGCGACGATGCGCCAGCTGCCTTCCCAACTCGTGCGGAAACCGTCCGCGCACCAGGAGCCGGCATAGGTGAAGACCTTGCCGCCGCCGAAATCGAACACCGCGCTGGCCGACGAGCCCTGACGGTACCAGGAATTGGCAGGCTCCCACTCCTGGCAATAGACGCCGGCCGGTTCGCCGGCGACCATGTAGCGGGCGGCGTCGAACGTGTGGATCGCCATGTCGAGCAAGAGCACGTGGCGCATCTCCTCGCGAAAGCCGCCGAAATGCGGCGCGACGAAGAAGTCGGCGTGGATGCTGGTCGGCGCGCCGATGGCGCCGGAGGCCAGGAACCGCCTGATCCGCCTGACATTGGCGACGTAGCGCCGGTTCTGAACTACGGCATGGACGCGCCCCGCGCGGCGCGCCGCTTCGATGATGGCGCGCGCATTTTCTGGGCTGTCGGCGAGCGGCTTTTCGGTGAGCAGATGGCAGTTATGGGCAAAGGCCGAAAGCGCGACCTCGCGCCGGGCGGCAGGAACCACGACATCGAACACGGCATCGGGCCGGGTCTGGTCGAGAACGGCATCGAGGCTGGTGCCGATGACGGCACTGGTGAGGTCATACTCGCGCGCCCTCCCCTGAGCCCGGTCGGCATCGAGATCGACAAGGCCGGCAATGGCAAGCCCGTCGATCTGCCTCGCGGCATCGAGCCAGTGCCTGCTCATGGCTCCGCATCCGACCAGGACGATCTTCATCATCCAGCGCTCCTCCTCCGCTCGGCCCCTCCAGGCCGAGTGTCACGGCATTTCCGGCATCACCGTAAACGTTTTTCCGTAAACGTTTACGAGAACACACCCGATGGCGTAGAATGTCAATCACCTGCTCGCGAAAATCGACATCCGCTGCTTGGCCTGAACGCCGGCCGGTGCTAGCGAAGTCAGGGGGAGAACCTGCCTTGGCGTCCAGCATCCACGATCTCGCGCGTCACCTGAACATTTCGATCGGCACCGTGTCGCGCGCGCTGAACGGCCGCGCCGACGTCAATGCGGAGACGCGCCAGCGGGTGCTCGAGGCGGCCAGGAAGCTGAACTATTCGCCCAACCAGTCGGGCCGCAGCCTGCGCCAGGGCGCCACCCGCTCGATCGCCTTCATGCTGCAACCGCATCCCGGCGACCAGCAATATGGCGAGCCGTTCTTCATTCCATTCCTGACCGGCCTGCAGGCGCGGCTCGCCGAGCATGACCTGGATCTGATGGTCGTCATGGGCGAGCCCGGCCAATATCAGCAGGAGAGGCTGCGCCGCGTGGTTGAGACGCGCCGGGCCGACGCGGTCGTGTTGGCCAATACACGGCGGGAAGACGATCGGATCGACTATCTGAGCAAGGCCGGCTTTCCCTTCGCCACGCTTGGCCGAAGTCAATCCGGCGGCGACACCTATCCTTCGCTCGATATCGATTTCGAGAGGGCGGGTGATGAAGCCGTCGACCGGCTGGTCGCGCGCGGCCACCGCCGCATAGCTGCCATCCGCCCTTCGCTTGATCTCAACTTCGGCTACCTGTTCCTCGACGGCTACCGCAAGGCTCTGAAGCGGCACGGCATCGAAGTCGACCCCGGCCTGATCGCCGACGGCTTCATCAACGAGACCGGCGGCTACCAGGTGACGCCGCGTGTCATGCTCTCCAAGGACCGGCCGACAGCCATCATCTTCAACAATGACGCGATGGCGCTCGGCGGCTGCAAGGCACTGGCCGAGATGGGCATCAGGCCCGGCCACGACATCGCGGTGATCGTCATCGTCGACACGCCGCTCTGCCGCTATTTCTCGCCGACGCTGACCGCCTTCCGTCCGGCGCTGGAGCCGATGGGCCGGCGGCTGGCCGAGATGCTGCTGGCGTCACTCCCGGCCCATGCCGGTCCGGAGGGGCCACGCACGATCCGCGAAGTCTGGCCGCTGGAGCTCGTCGCGCGAGAGAGCGATTGAGCGCCCTCTCCTTCTCCCCTTGCGGGAGAAGGTGTCGCCGAAGGCGACGGATGAGGGGAGCTCCAGGGAAAGCCAACGTCTCGCTCCGCTGGAACACCCTCATCCGTCTCGGCGCTGCGCGCCGATCCACCTTCTCCCACAAGGGGAGAAGGCAAGTACCCCCCTCCTGTCACGCAAGTATCATGTTCGCGTCCTAGACCCGATGTGACGCCATTCCGGCTCTGCTCGTCACATGGGGGACATCATGAAGCACCTCAACCGAACCGTCGCGCTTGGCGCGGCACTCGCCCTGTTCACCGTGCTGAGCCCTGCGCTCGCCGAGGGTGTTGGCTATGTCAACAAAGGGCTAGTCGGCGTTGGCCGCATCCCCGCCAGCCAGAAGGACAAGTTCGGCGAGACCTTTGGTTCGGGCTCCGGCATGGCGATCGACGCCAAGAGCTGGGCGCGTGACGGCGCCGGCTACAAAGGCTCGCTCTGGCTGCTGCCGGACCGCGGCTACAACGTCGCCGGCACCACCGACTACCGGCCCCGCTTGAACACAATTGCAATCGAGCTGACCCCGACCGCCCCGGGCGCGGCGCCCGCCGCCGGCCAGGAACAGTCGGGCGTCAAGGCAACGCTCGCCGACACCATGCTTCTGACCGACGACAAGGGCGCCGACGCCACCGGCCTCGACCCGCTCAACGGCGTGCGCCCCGCTGCCGGCGACATGCCGATCCTGCCGCAGGCCGGCAACGGCAAGCTTTCGCTCGACGACGAGGCGATCGTGCGCCTGCCCGACGGCACCATGTTCATTTCCGACGAATATGGCCCCAACATCTATCGCTTTTCGGCCGACGGCCGCCTGATCTCGGCGACGCAGCCGCCGGCGGCCCTGGTGCCGATGCGCCATGGCAAGCCGAACTTCGCTTCCGACAATCCTGGCCCGGGTGCCGCCGAGCCGGATCCCAAGGATCCCGAGACCGGCCGCCAGAACAATC
This sequence comes from Mesorhizobium sp. WSM3868, assembly GCF_002294785.1. Lineage (NCBI taxonomy): Bacteria > Pseudomonadati > Pseudomonadota > Alphaproteobacteria > Hyphomicrobiales > Phyllobacteriaceae > Mesorhizobium > Mesorhizobium sp. WSM3868. The sequence continues at coordinate 65,652 of NZ_NSGB01000013.1, forward strand.
AGGGCCTCGAAGGCATGTCGATGACGCCGGACGGCAAGTTCCTGATCGCCGTGCTGCAGTCGGCGCCGCGCCAGGATGGCGGCGATTCCGGGTCGACCCGCCGGAATGCCCGCGCGCTGGTCTATGACGGCTCCGACCTTGCCCACCTCAAGCTGGCGCACGAATATGTGGTGCCGCTGCCGGTGTTCAAGGACGCCAAGGGCAAGACCAAGGTGGCCGCGCAGAGCGAGATCGTGGCGCTGTCCGACAAGAGCTTTCTGATGCTGGCACGCGACAGCGGCAACGGCCAGGGGCTGAAGGACGCCGAGTCGGTCTACCGCAAGATCGAGGTCGTAGACCTTTCCGCCGCTACCGATATCGCCAACGGCCCGTTCGACGCCGCCGACAAGCCGGTTGCGCCGAAAGGCGTGCTCGATCCGTCGGTGACGCCGGCCAAGCTCACCTCGTTCATCGACATCAACGACAAGGGCGAACTCGGCCGTTTCGGCCTGCACAACGGCGCGCCGAACGACAGGAACAACCTCTCGGAGAAGTGGGAGGCGATGTCGCTGGTGAGCGTGCTGGACCCGAAGCTGCCCGACGACTATTTCCTGTTCGTCGCGAACGACAACGACTTTCTGACCCAGGACGGCTTCCAGGTCGGCGCCCCGTACAAGGCCGAGGATGGCGCCGATGTCGACACCACCTTCCTGGTCTATCAGGTTACCCTGCCCGGCCTGTCGGGGAACAGTCTCGCCGCAAACTAGTTGCGAAGGCATCTGGCCCAGCCCCAACGGATGCAGAAGCATCAGGCTGCGATACCATCGCGGGCCTGATGCATCTTCGGTGCCCGCCATGGACGACAACAAGCCCGCTCGCCGGGGACCGGCGACCTGACAAGCGGCCCCATCTCCGAGGACCCTCCGGCCGCAGGCGAGCCGCTGGACACCGGGTTCGGCGTGCCGCGCCGGCGCGCCAATCTCGTCGAGACACCGAACGGGTGAACTATCGCGCGTATCTGGCGCCGAACCCGAGCGCCACCAGCGAGAAGATGGTGATCATGCCGGCGAAGGCCAGGCTTGCCACCGTCGCGCTCGTCCAACCCGACAGCACGCCGATGCCGATGACCGGCAGCGCATTGCCGCAGAAGCAGCAGATGAAGAAGGCCGAGACCACTTCGGCGCGTCGGTCGCCCGGCGCGATCTGGTTCACCACCTGCAGGCCACCGCGATAGCCGAGTGCCGCCGCCACGCCGCAAAAGCCTGTGGCAACGATCATCATCGTCATGGAGGCGAAGGCCTGCGCCGCGACGATCAGCGCCACGGTCGGGACCATCAGAACTAGCGCGGCGAGCATCGTGAAGCGACTGGACAGGCGCGCTGTCGCCAGGATCGCCGCCGCTGCCACGATCGACAGTTCGAAGAACAGCCCGCCGGCCTCGGAGTGGTTGGTCGCATGGAGCTGCTGTGCCAGAATGCTTGGCGCGAGCGCGGCGTAGAAACCGACCAGCGCCATGGCGCCGAAGCCGGTCACCGCCGGCGCCACGAATTGCGCGCGGATTTTGTCGGGGACCGAAAGCCGCGGCTGCATTGAGACGTCGGAGAGTCGTCCGGGCCTGGAGACTGTTTCCTGAGTGCGCCAGATCAGCAGCGTGATCAGCGCAAGCAGGACCAGATAAACGGCAAATGTCAGCCTGAGCGGCCAAGGCGCGTATTGGGCGAGCAATCCCGACATCAGTGCGCCGACCCCGAGACCGACGAAATTGGTGCTGGTAGCGATGACAGCCGCGCGTGACTTGTCCTCCCCTTCGATCAGCTCAGCGAGCCAAGCGGTGCCGGTTCCCGCGCCGATCCCGATGCCGAGCCCGCTGAGGATACGGGCGATGTCGAGCCACATCAGGTTTTCAGCCAAGAGGAAAAACAGCGCGCTGACCACGGCCACGCCCATCGCCGCCATGGCTGCCGGACGGCGACCGATGACATCCGACAATCGGCCGAAAAACAGAAGTGCGGCCAAATTGCCGACCACATAGACGGCATAGACCAATGTCAGGGTGATCTGCGAGAACCCGAAGGCTTGTTTATAGATGACATAGAGTGGCGTCAGAGCCGTGCTGCCGGCAAACAGTGCAGCTATCATAGCGGCAACCGCGGCTCTTGCGACACCGCCGCCAAGTTCGTTGTCGCGCTTCATGGTTTGAGTGTAGCCGGCCATCGCGACCTCCGCTTGGTTGCAAGCCCAACGTCCGCGCAATTGCGGCTGTTCCGAATGCCGAACGCTCTCCTGACAGTTATGGCAGTATGGTCTCGCGCGAAATCCTCCCGTAACGTTCGTTAAACGAGGAGGGAAGAACCATGGGCAAGGGCCGGGTCGAAGCCTTCACCGATGGCGTTGTCGCTATCATCATCACGATCATGGTGCTGGAGCTTAAAGTGCCGCATGGCGAGGACCTTGCCGCGCTGGCGCCGCTTTGGCCGATCTTCTTCTGCTACGTCTTGTCCTTCATCAATGTCGGCATTTACTGGAACAATCTGCACAACATGTTCCATACCGTGCAGCGTGTCGACGGCCGGGTGCTGTGGGCCAACCTCAACCTCCTGTTCTGGCTGTCGCTGATGCCGGTGACGACCGCCTTCATGGGCGAGAACCACTTCGCCCCGGTGCCGGTCGCCGTCTACGGCATCGACCTCGCGCTTTGCGCCGTTGCCTATACCATCCTGGTCTTCAAGCTTCTTCGCCAGAGCCGTGGGCCATGACCGCAAGGGTAACATTTCGCTGGCGTTCTACATTGCCGCCATTCTGCTGACCTCGTTCAGCCAGTGGATCAGCGTGGCGATCTACGTCCTGGTGGCAATTATCTGGTTCACTCCGGACAGGCGGTTCGAGCGTCTCGTGGAAAGATAGCGGGTTCTTACTGCCGCATCGCTTTCAGTTTTTCTGCCGCCGAGGCGGCAAGGTCGGCATAGCGCTCTTCCAGCCGCTCTGCGGCCTTGATGACGGGAAAGTCATGGCCGAACTTCTCCAGCGCCAAGCGCAGCTTTTCCGCGAAGTCCGCCTGTTGCTCCAGTGCCGAAAACAGGGTCTTGACCTGCGCCTCGCTGATATCGGGGTTGGCGAGCATCTTCGGCACATCCCGGCCCATCTGTTCGCCGGTGGCGGTCTGCTCCTTCAGGATTCCGATCCAATCGGTCAATGCCGAACTCCTTTTCCGGCAGCATGCGCGGGGCAAGCTGCTGCGGTCAACCCATTGGCGGTACCGCCGTCGATGATTGCAGCGATCAAGGCTTGCCTCGCCCCTGACCGGCGTTAAGTTCGGCTCGACCCGGAATAAGGACATCAACCATGACCAGCGACGCCGAAATCCAGACCGCCCTGCCCGCTTTCGCCTCCGGCAATGTCGCCGTCATCACCGGCGGCGCCAGCGGCATAGGCCTGGCCGCCGCGAAGCGCTTCGCGGCCATGGGCATGAAGACCGTGCTTGCCGACATAGGCGGCGTGCGCCTCGACCAGGCCCGGCAGGCGGTCGCCGTCATTGCCGGGGACGATGCCGTTCTCCCTATCCCCACCGACGTCTCCAAGGCCGAGGAAGTCGACCGGCTCGCGGACCTCGCCTACGGTGCATTCGGTGCGATTTCGGTAATGATGAACAATGCCGGCGTCGGCAACAATCCCGGCAAGCCGTGGGAAAATCGTGAAGCCTGGAAACGGCTGCTGGACATCAATTTCTGGGGCGTCGTGCATGGTGTCGAGGCCTTTGCGCCGCGCATGCTGGCTGCGGGCGAGCCCGGCCTGATCATCAACACCGGATCCAAGCAAGGCATCACCACGCCGCCCGGCAATCTCGCCTACAACGTCTCCAAGGCGGGCGTGAAGACCTTCACCGAGGGCCTGGCCCATGCGTTGCGCAACGAGCCTGGAGCGAAGCTTTCCGCGCATTTGCTGATCCCCGGCTTCACCTATACCGGCCTGACCGAGGGCGCGACGGAAAAGCCGGCCGGCGCCTGGACGGGCGAGCAGGTGATCGATTTCATGCTGGCATCGCTCAAGCAGGACGACTTCTACATCCTTTGCCCGGACAACGAGGTCGCTCGGCCCATGGATGAAAAGCGCATGGCCTGGGCGATCGGCGACATCATCGAAAACCGCCCCGCTTTGTCGCGCTGGCATCCGGATCACAAGGACGCTTTCGCCGCCTTTATGAACCGCTGACGGGCCGTTCAGGCGGCGCCTTCCTCTTAGAGCTTGCCTTCCGTGGCACGGTCTTGTTGGCGGCCGCCTCAGCGATCTTGCGGTCGCGCCCGGAACCGTTTTTTATCGTCATAGCCTGCTTGGCCGCTGTTTCGGCGATTTTGCGGTCGTGCCGTTTTGCCGCCGCTTCGCATTTGGCGCGGATCTCCTCGACCTCCGATTCCGTCAGGTGCTCGATGCCGATGAAATGGTTGTGGGCCTCGCTGACGCGAATCAACTCGTCGAGCTTGGTCTGGATTGCGGCGCCATCGCGGTTCTGCGTGTTCTGGATCAGGAACACCATCAGGAAGGTGATGATGGTTGTCCCGGTGTTGATCACCAGTTGCCAGGTATCCGAGAAGCCGAAGACCGGGCCAGTCGCGGCCCAGATCACTACGATCAGAACGCAGACGGCAAAAGTCAAAGGCATACCGGCCAGGTGAGCCACCCAATTGGCAACCTTGGTGAAAAGCTTTTCGATCATCCATTCCTCACAAAACGCAAGAGCGCGGCATTTCGAGAGAAACAAGGGCCGGCCTCTCCGGTTCCCGCCGGCCCGATTTTCCGCCTGCAATCGCATACACGCGAGAGGCGCATGCCGACGAAAAAACACCTTATGCGTTGTTGCCATGGTGCCGGTGCAGGTCGAAAAGCCTGCTCGTTCCGCTTCACGGCGGCTTACCTCCGGCCCCTTCAGCTGCTCCCCCCGCATGGCGGAGGGGCGCTTCACGGGTTCAGGTCGCGGCGTTTTCCCAACGATCGAGGAAGGCCTCGATCGGCAACGACTGCATGTCCGGGATCGCCCTGGCGAGTTTTTCCGGCGTCCAGTCCCACCAGGCGAGGTCTTCAATGCGCGCCGCCACGTCGGCGCTAAAGCGCTGGCGCAAGGGTTTGGCCGGAACGCCGGCGACGACAGCGTAAGGCGGCACGTCCTGCGTCACCACCGCGTTGGCACCGATGACGGCACCATTGCCGATCGTGATGCCTGGCATGATGACGGCGCCATGGCCGATCCAGACATCGTGCCCGATGCTGACCGGCTTTGCCTGCCGCCGCTCTCGAAATGCCGCGTCGACGCCAAGCCAGCGGAAATATTCGTTGGGCCGGTAGCTCACCTTGTGCTGGGTCAGCCGCTCGATCGGATGCTCGAGCGCGTTGATACGGCTGTTGGCGGCGATGGAGCAGAACTTGCCGATCGTCGTGTAGATCGCTTCCGAATGACGCTCGAAATAGGAAAAATCGCCGACCGTCACGTCGCGCAGGATCACCCGCTCGCCGACCGATGCATAACGGCCAAGCTTGCACCCCTTCAGCTCCGCGGTCGGATGGATGCGCGGCTCGGGATCTTTCGCGACGAGATGTTCAGGACGATCCATGGCGCGGCTTTACGCCTGAGCGATTGGCCCCGCAAGCGTGACCAATCATCCGGGCGGATCGGAGCCTATTGCGGCTTGCCCTTGGTCCACACGACGTTCTGGCCATAGAGCGGCACGGTCGTGACCGACATCTTCGCCGAGCCGTTCTGGACCTGGCGCGAGTGCGAGAGATAGATCAGCGTCTCGTTCTTCTTGTCGTAGATGCGGTTCACCACCTGTTTCTTCCAGATCAGGCTGAGGCCCTGCTTGAACACCTCTTCGCCGCGCTCGCTCATGTCGATGTCGCCGATGGTGATCGGCCCGGTCTGGCGGCAGGAGATCGACGAGTCCGACGGATCCTCGAACCAGTTGCCCTTGTGCAACCGATCGATGATGCTGCGGTCGAAATAGGCGACGTGGCAGGTGACGCCGTCGACCTTTGGATCCTTGATCGCGTCGATCATGATGTCGTTGCCGACCCAGTCGACGCCGACCTTGCCGACCTCGTCCGCCATCGCTGCGCCGGCGCCGAGGGCAATGCAGGCGGCAATCAAGCCGATCAGTTTTCGCAAGGAAGCCTCCTCGGGTTTTGCGTTTAGCCGATGTCAGGTGGGACAGGACAATGGCATTTGCAAGCCATTCGATGATCGTCGCGATGGAGGCGGCAGGTCTCGTGGTTGCGGCAACGCGACCTCTTTGCGCGCGCGCCGCCAAACCGCTAAGACTGTCGCCGAACAGGCTCGCGCCGGATCCGCCGGGCCGCGACGATCGCGACGGATAGTTTCTGATGATGCGCTCAATTCTGGTCGGCATCCTCGTACTGATGGCGGCGGGCATCGGCTGGCTCACTTTCGACTGGTATCGCGGCCATTATGGCGGCCAGCCCTACGGCGCACCGTTCACACTGATCGACCAGAAGAGCGCGCCGATCACCGAGGCCGCGTTCCGGGGCCACCCAAGCGTCGTCTTCTTCGGCTTCACGCATTGTCCGGAAGTCTGCCCGACAACGCTGTTCGAAATGGCCGGCTGGCTGAAGACGATGGGCGACAGCGGCAAGAACCTCAACGCCTACTTCGTCACGGTCGACCCGGAGCGGGACACGCCGCAGATCATCAATTCCTACGTCGGCAACTTCTCCGACCGCATCACCGGCATCACCGGCGATCCGGACAAGGTGCATGCAATGGCCAAGGCCTTCGGCATCTATTGGAAGAAGGTCGACACCGGCGACGGCGATTACACGATGGACCACACGGCCTCCGTGCTGCTCCTCAACGCCAAGGGCGAGTTCGCCGGCACCATCGCCTATGGCGAAAGCGCCGACACGGCTATTGCGAAGCTGAAGCGGCTCGCAGCAGGCGGCCAGGCGTGATCCCGAACCGAAGGTTTGCGTAGCAACAAGTGGAACCGGTTCTCGGAAATGATCACGCTCAAACATGAGTCGCCCTGATGGGGCAGACCAGGTTCCATTTCACCGCGGGCAAGGCCGAGGCTGACCGCATCTTCGCGGCGCTTGATGCAGCCTTCGAGGACGAAGGCCTGCCGCTTGCCGTGCTGGAGGTCGACGAGGCCAATGACATCCACGAAGTGTCGCTCTATGCCGATGGCGATGTCGATGCCGTCGCAGTCCGGATCAACCGCATACTCGCGGACCTCGCCCTGCCGAAGCAGGTCGAGCGCGAGGCGCTCCCCGACATCGACTGGGTTGCACGCTCGCTCGAAGGACTGAAGCCGGTCCGCGCCGGGCGTTTCTTTGTCCACGGCGCGCATGATCGCGACAAGCGCCGCAGCGGTGACCTCGCCATTGAGATCGAGGCGGGTCTTGCCTTCGGCACCGGCCATCACGGCACCACGGCCGGCTGCCTCGAACTGCTGGAACAGGTGGTGCTGCGCGAACGCCCCGGCAACGCGCTCGACCTCGGCACCGGCAGTGCCGTGCTGGCGATAGCGCTGGCCAAGCACGCGCACATTCCGGTGCTGGCGACCGACATCGATCCGGTCGCCGTTCGCGTCGCTGCGACCAATGCGCGACTGAACCAAGTGAAGGCGCTTGTCGAGACGGTGACGGCGCCCGGCTTCCACCATCCGATCTTCGCCAGGCGCGCGCCCTTCGACCTCATCGTCGCCAATATCCTGGCGCGCCCGCTGATGCGGTTGGCGCCCGAGATGGCCAGGCACATCAGGCTCGGCGGCTCGCTGGTGCTCTCCGGCATTCTCGACCGTCAGCGCGATGCGGTGATCTCGGCCTATGTCGGCCAGAGCTTCCGCCACGTCCGCACCTTGCACCGCGAGGGCTGGGTGACCATCCACCTCAAGCGCTGAAAACCAGATCGTTCAAGACTGGCCCTGTCGAAATCGATTCCGGTTTCGAAGACCTTGCGCTACGGTCGCGCGAGCCATTCGAGGAGATGCGGAAAAATGTTCCAGACCTTTGATTCCGCCGGCGATCCGGCTGTCGGCAAGCCGCGCGTGGCGACGCTGCGCCAATGGCTGGCCGAGAACAAGCTGGACGGCTTCATGGTGCCGCGCGCCGACGAGCACCAGGGCGAATATGTCGCCGACCGGTCGGCCCGGCTGAAATGGCTGACCGGCTTTTCCGGCTCAGCCGGCGTCGCCATCATCCTGCGCGACCGCGCCTTCATCTTCGTTGACGGCCGCTACACGCTGCAGGTGCGCAATGAGGTCGATCTTTCGATCTTCACCGTCGAGAGCCTCGTCGACAATCCGCCGGCCTCCTGGATCAAGGACAATCTCGGCAAAGGGGCCAGGCTCGGCTTCGACCCGTGGCTGCACACGATCGGCGAGATCAAGGCATTGAAAGCCTCGGCCGAGCAGTCCGGCGCGACACTGGTGCCGCTCGACAAGAATCCGATCGACATCATCTGGGAAGATCAGCCCGAGCCGCCGCGCGCACCGGTGGAACTCCACCCGATCGCCTTCGCCGGCGAGCTCGCCAAGGACAAGCTGGCGCGGCTGGCGGGCGCGATCGAAAAGGAGGGCGCGACGCACGCCGTGCTCACCGACCCGTCTTCCATCGCCTGGGCCTTCAACATCCGCGGCGGCGACGTGGCGCATACGCCGCTGGCGCTCGGCTTCGCCATTCTTGCCGCCGACGGCAAGCATCAACTCTTCATGGACCAGCGCAAATTTTCGCGACAGGTCGCGGCCTATCTCACCCAGCTTGCCGATCCGCACGATCCAGGCGAATTCGAAGCGGCGGTCGCCAACCTTGCCAAGGGCGGCGCAAAAATCGCGCTCGATCCCGTTCTGGCGGCGGAAAAGCTCAAGATGCTGGTCGAGGGCAATGGCGGCGCAGTTGTCTCTGCGCCAGACCCCGCCCGCATTCCGCGCGCCACCAAGAACCAGGCCGAGGTCGCCGGCAGCCGCGCCGCGCATCGTCGCGACGGCGCCGCCGTTGCCAAGCTGCTCTGCTGGCTCGACCGGCAGCAGCCGGATACGCTCGACGAGATCGACGTCGTGACCAAACTCGAGGAGGTGCGGCGGCAGACCGGCGAGGAAACACAGATGCCGCTGCGCGACGTCTCCTTCGACACGATTTCCGGCGCCGGCCCGAACGGCGCCATCATGCACTACCGCGTCTCCCGCGCCACTAGCCGCAAGCTCCAAAGCGGCGAGCTGTTCCTGCTCGATTCCGGCGGACAATACCAGGACGGCACCACCGACATCACCCGCACCGTGCCGATCGGCCAGCCGACCGAAGAGATGCGCGAGCGCTTCACGCTGGTGCTGAAGGGCATGATCGGCATCTCGACGCTGCGCTTTCCGGCCGGCACGCGCGGTTCGGAAATCGATGCCGTCGCCCGCGTGGCCCTGTGGAAGCATGGCTGCGACTTCGCCCACGGCACCGGCCATGGCGTCGGCTCTTACCTCGCCGTGCATGAGGGCCCGCAGCGCATCGCCCGCACCGGCACCGAAAAACTGCTTGCCGGCATGATGCTGTCCAATGAGCCGGGCTATTACAAGGAAGGCTCCTACGGCATTCGCATCGAGAACCTGATCCTGGTCACGCCTGCCGAGCAGATCGAGGGCGGCGACATCGCCATGCACGGCTTCGAGACGCTGACGCTGGCGCCGATCGACAAGCGCCTCATCCGCAGCGACCTGCTGACCCGCGACGAACTGCACTGGCTCGACCAGTATCACGCGCGGGTTCTGGCCGAGATCGGTCCGATGGTGGACGGCGAGACGCTGGCCTGGCTGGAGAAAGCCACGGCGCCGCTGCCACACGACGCCAAGATCTGACTTCTAGCCGACGAACTGCCTGGCCAGAATCAGCACCGCGGCACCGGCCAAAAACATCGCCATCAGGCCGCCGCGCAGCGACACCAGCGCGGTGACGATCAGCGCTGCCCATTCGGCCGGTCCGGCGCCGAGCGCGGCAGGTGCCACAAGTGTCGTCAGCACAGCGGCCGGCACGGCGTTGAGGCCGGCCTCGACACGCGGGTGGACGGTCTCGAAGCGCGAGATGACGAGATGGCCGCCGACGCGCGTGAGATAGGTGGCGACGGCGCCGGCGAAGATGATCCAGAAGGTCGTGCTCATGTGCGCTGCCCCACGCCGCTATGATGCGGCGGCAGAATGACCGCCAGAAGGACGCCGGCAATGGCGCCGATCGAGACATGCCAGGGCGAGCCGACCGTCTTGTAGGCGACGATCGAGGCGGCCGCGCTGGCGACGACCACCGGCAGCCACAGCGGCCGCTTGCGGAAGCCGAGAACCAGGCCGAGGAAATAGATCGGCAGCAGGAAATCGATGCCCAGAGCATGGGTATCCGGGATCATCTTGCCGAAGACCGCGCCGAGCGCGCTTTCGGCCACCCAGAACACATAGACCGGCAGGCCGAGCCCGAGATACCAGACGAACCCGACCGATTGGCCGGACGCCGCGCGCGCCTCGGCCACGGCATATTGCGGATCGGTCAGGATGAAATAGCCCAGCGCCTGCTGCAGCAGCGGCCAATGCGCGATGCGCCGGCCGATGCCGGCGGAATAGAGCACGTGACGGAAATTCACCGCGAAGATCGAGAGCACGATCAGCCAGGGCGCGACATGCTGGCCGAACAATTCGATGCCGACCATCTGGCTGGCGCCGCCGAAGATCAGCGCGCTCATGAGGAATGCTTCCAGGACCGAAAACCCGTTGTCCACGGCAATCGCGCCGAACAGGATCGCGAACGGCGCTGAGGCGACCACGACCGGCATCGACAACCGCACGCCGTCCCAGAAATCGCTCCTCGCACGGCTTTCGGAGATTGCTTCCGCCGTCATCCAACTGCTCCCTTGAGCGGCTTGATTTAGGGAGCGTCGCCCCGCTTGTCACACCAATTCGCTTGAGCCGACGATCAGCGGAACTGATTGCCGGGCTTTGAGCGGCTCAGGCAGCCTTGCCCTGGATCGCCCTGCCCCAATCGAGCAGCGGCTTGGCGCGCAAGGTGAAGCCGACGAGATCGTCAACCAGCGCCGCCATGTAGATGGTTTCGGGATCAATATTATGCCGCACGACGAAATGGCGGTTGCGGACTGCTTGCGCGAGATCGGCTTCGCTGACGTCCTCGAAACCACGCGGCGCGCGCTTCAGGCAATCTTCCCTATCCAGCTCCAGCCCAGTCTTTTTCAGCGCTGAAACCATGGCGCGGAAGGCGGCCGGCTTCGTCACGATCGCCTTGCGCATCGCCTGCAGCAACTCCGGTCCGGGCTGCCACCAGGCGACGCCGGCAAAGCAGCGCTCGAGGCCGATATGCACATAGAACACGCCCTGCTCCATCTTGGTGCCGTCTGGCGACAGGATTGCCGACAGGTGCCGATTATAGGTGCGCTTGTCCTTGGAAAAGCGCACGTCGCGATTGATGCGGAACAGCGACTTCTTGCGGTCGCCGCGCAGGCCAAGTCCCGCCGCCGCGAAACGCTCGCTGAGCGTTTCGACGAGATCGCAGAACGGCTCGTGCAGCTCACTCTCGTAGAGACCGCGGTTTTCCTGGAACCATTCGCGGCTCTGGTGGAAGTCGAGAGCCTTGAGGAAGGGAATGGCCTTCTCGCCAAAACCCTTGAACGCTCCGGCCATCAGCCGCCCCTGCCGATGCGCTGCAGCCAGGTGTCCTCGTCGATCACCTCGATGCCGAGATCGCTCGCAACCTTGAGCTTGGAGCCGGCGCCCGGACCCGCCACCACCAGATCGGTCTTGGCCGACACCGAGCCGGCGACCTTCGCCCCGAGGCGCTCCGCCATCGCCTTGGCCTCGGAGCGCGTCATCTTTTCCAGCGTGCCGGTGAACACCACCGTCTTGCCGGATACCTCGCTGCCGGCCGAGATCTCGACCACATAGGGCTTGGGATGGACTTGCGCCAGCAGCGCATCGAGCACGTCGTCATTGCGCTCATTGCCGAAGAAGTCGTGCAAGGCGTTGATCACGGTGTCGCCGATGCCGTTGATCGACGGGAACACGTCATGCGGATCCTGCGCCTTCGCCGTCTCCTTGCCGACGCGGATCAGTTCCTCGATGGTCGAGAACTGGCGGGCAAGCACCGCCGCCGTGGTCTCGCCGATATGGCGGATGCCGAGCGCGAAGATGAAGCGGTCGAGCTCCGGCTCGCGGCGCGCGTCGATGGCTGCAAACAGCTTGTCGAGGCTTTCGTAGTTGCGATCTTCGACGCTGCGCACATTCTTGCGCGTCTTGCCCGATGCGGCCTCGCGCAGTCTCGCCTGCTCCTCACGCCGCTCCGCCAGCGCCTTGGTGACGGCCGGCCGGCGGTCCTTCAGCGTGAAGATGTCGGCGGCGGTCTTGACCAACCCGGCATTGAAGAACAGGTCGATGTTCTCGGCGCCGAGGCCCTCGATATCGAGCGCGCCGCGCGACACGAAGTGGCGCAGCCCCTCCACGGCCTGCGCTGCGCAGATCAGCTCGCCGGTGCAGCGGCGCCGCGAATCCTCCTTGCCGGTCTTCTCGTTGATCTCGCGCGTCGCCGGCGAGCCGCAGACCGGGCAGGTGTGCGGGAACTCATACGGCACCGCATCGGCCGGCCGCTTGTCGATGACGACCCTGACGATCTGCGGGATGACGTCCCCTGCCCGCTGGATCACCACCGTGTCGCCGATGCGAACGTCAATGCCGTCGCGGATCGGCTGCCCATTGCTGTCAAAACCCTTGATGTAATCTTCATTGTGCAGCGTGACGTTTTCCACCACCACGCCGCCGACCGTCACCGGCGCCAGCCGCGCCACCGGCGCCAACGTGCCGGTGCGGCCCACCTGGATGTCGATCTTCTCGACCGTCGTCATCGCCTGTTCGGCCGGGAATTTGTGGGCAACTGCCCAGCGCGGCTCGCCGGTCACAAAACCCCAGCGGCGCTGCAGCTCGAGCTGGTCGACCTTGTAGACAACGCCGTCGATGTCGTAGCCCAGCGAAGAACGCTGCTCCTCGATCCGATGATAGTGCGCGATGAGGTCGTCGATCGACTTCGCCCGCACCATCAGCGGACTGACCTGGAATCCCCATTCCTTGAATTTCTGCACGGAACCGTACTGGGTTGGAGCGGGATCTGCCGTCGTGTAGCCCCAGGCATAGGCGAAGAATTTCAGATTGCGGCTGGCGGTGACGGCTGGATCCTTCTGGCGCAGCGACCCGGCCGCCGTGTTGCGCGGATTGACATAGTCCTGGCCGCCGATAGCTGCCGAGCGCTGCTTCAAAGCCTCGAACTCCGCGTAGGTCATGTAGACCTCGCCGCGGATTTCGATGACGTCCGGCCAGCCCGAGCCCTGCAACTTCTTCGGGATGTCGGCGATGGTCTTGAGATTGGCGGTGATGTCCTCGCCGACCGCGCCGTCGCCGCGTGTCGCGCCCTGCACGAAGATGCCGTTTTCATAGCGCAGCGATGCCGACAGCCCGTCGATCTTCGGCTCCGCCGTGAAGGCGATGTCGAGATCCTTGTCGCGGTCGAAGAAGCGCCGGCCACGCTCGATGAAATCGGCCACGTCCTGGTCGGTATAGGCCTTGGCGAGGCTCAGCATCGGCACGGCATGCCGCACCTTGGTGAAGCCTTCCGCCGGCGGCGCGCCGACCCGACGCGACGGCGAATCCTCGCGGACGAGATCGGGAAAGCGCCCCTCGATGGCAAGGTTGCGCCGCGCCAATGCGTCGTATTCGGCGTCCGAAATCGTCGGCGCATCCTCCATATGGTAGCGCCGGTCGTGCTCGGCGATCTCCGCCGCCAGCCGCTTCAGCTCCTCCGCGGCCTCGCTTTCGCTCAGCGAATCGACTGGTTTTTCAGACATGAAGCGCGGTCCTCGAATTGTGGCGGGCCACTATAAATCAGGATTCGGTATGGAGGAGTCCGCTTGCGCAAAAATCATTGCCGAACAGCAGGATGCAGCCACCTGCTGACTCGGCATTCCAGCCGGGGAATCAAGAAGCCTAGGCTGCCGCCGTGTTCTCGCGCAGCAACCGCTCGGCGGCGGCGCGCGCTTCATCGGTGATGGTGGCGCCGGCCAGCATGCGCGCGATCTCTTCCTGGCGCGCCGCGCGATCCATTTCGGCAACGCCGGTTGCGACACGGTCCTTGCCGCCGGACTTCGAGATTAGAAAATGCGTCGCGGCGCGCGCCGCCACTTGCGGCGCATGCGTGACCGAAAGCACCTGCACCCGCTTCGACAGCCTCGCCAGCCGCTGGCCGATGGCGTCGGCCACGGCGCCGCCGACGCCGGTGTCGATCTCGTCGAAGACCAGGGTTGGCGCCGAGCCGCGGTCGGCAAGCGCCACCTTCAGCGCCAGAAGGAAGCGCGACAGCTCGCCGCCGGACGCAACCTTCATCATCGGCCCGGGCCGTGTGCCCGGATTGGTGCGCACCCAGAACTCGACCTGGTCGATGCCTTCTTCCATGCGGCTTTCGGCATCGCTCACCATCTCGACGATGAACTCCGCCCGCTCGAGCTTGAGGGCCGGCAGCTCGGCCATCACCGCCTTGGTGAGGCCCGCCGCCGCCGCATGGCGTAGCGAAGAGAGCTGCGCCGCGGCTATGTCGTAAGCTTCGCGCGCGGCGGCGGCTTGTTTTTCAAGCCCGTGCAGGCGTTCCTCGCCCGCATCGAGATCGGCAAGGTCGGCCGCCATCGTGTCGCGCAGCTGCGCCAGATCGTCGACGGCGACATTGTGCTTGCGTGAGGCCGCGCGCAGCGAGAACAGCCGCTCTTCCGCCTTTTCCAGTCGCTGCGGATCGTATTCGGTGGCGCGTAGTGCTATCTGGACGCCGGACTGCGCCGCGTCGAGCGAGATCATTGCCTCGTCCAGCGACTTCACCACATCGTCGAGCAGGCCCGGCACCTCACCCGATTTGCGCTGCAGCCGCCTGAGCAGGCTGGCGAGCTGCGGCAGGGGCGAAGACGGCCCCGACAGCACATCCTGCGCATCGTGGATCTCGGACGCGATCTTTTCGGCGCGCATCATCTGGGCGCGCAATTCGGCAAGCTCGGTCTCTTCGCCCGGCTGCGGATCGAGCTTCGCCAACTCGGCGACCGAGGCCCTGAGATAATCGGCCTCGCGCGCCGCCGCCTCGACCTTGGCGCGGTGCCGCGAAAGCTCCTGTTCGCAGTTCCGCCAATAGCGCCAGGCTTCGCCCGTCCCGCGCACGGCGCCGAGATGGCCGCCGAAACTATCCAGCAATTCGCGGTGGGCGCCGGGATCGACGAGCGCCCGCTCGTCATGCTGGCCGTGTATCTCGACCAGCGCGCGGCCGACGTCGCGCATCAGGGTCACGCTGGACGGCTGATCATTGACGAAGACGCGGGTACGTCCGTCGGCGGTCTGCACGCGGCGCAGGATGATGTCGCCATCATCCTCGATGTCGTTGTCGGCAAGCAGCGCGCGCGCCGGGTGGTTGCGCGGCACGTCGAACACGGCGATGACCTGGCCCTGCGCCGCGCCATGGCGGACGAGCGAAGCGTCGCCGCGCGCGCCAAGCGCCAGCGACAGCGCATCGAGGAGGATGGATTTGCCGGCGCCGGTCTCGCCGGTCAGCACCGAAAGCCCAGGCAAGAAGTCGATGTCCAGCTTCTCGATCAGGACGATATCGCGGATCGACAGTCTGGACAGCATCAGAAGTGTCAGGCGCCGGTGATCAGCTTCCCAGCCTTGGAGATCCACGACCCGGCATTCTCGCGCGGTTCAAGCCCGTTGCTCTGCAGGAGCTTGTAGGAATCCTTGTACCACTGGCTGTCCGGGTAGTTGTGGCCGAGCACCGCTGCGGCTGTCTGCGCTTCCGACGTCAGGCCCATCGCGTAGTAGGCTTCGGTCAGTCGCGCGAGCGCCTCCTCGACGTGGCGCGTGTTGGAGTAGTTCTCGACCACGGTGCGGAAGCGCTTGACGGCGGCGATATATTCGCGGCGTTCCAGATAGTAGCGGCCGATCTGCATCTCCTTGCCGGCGAGCTGGTCGGTGGCGAAGCGGATCTTGTCCTTGGCGTCGTCGACATATTCGGAATTCGGCCAGCGGGTCACCAGGTCCTGCATGGTCTGCACCGTCTGGCGCGCTTCCTTCTGGTCCTGGGTGACGTCCTTGATCTGCCGGTAGTAGCTCAAGCCGATGATGTACTGCGCATAGGCGGCATCGTCGGTTGACGGATAGAGCGTCAGGTAACGTTTGGCGGAACCGATCGCCTCGTCATAGTTGCCGGCGCGATAATCGGCGAAGGCGCCCATCACCATCGATTTGCGGGCGAATTCCGAGTAGGGATGCTGGCGGTCGACGGCGTCGAACTTCTTGCTCGCCTCATCGAGGCGGCCGGCATTCAGATTGGCGAGGCCCTGGTTGTAGAGAACGTCTGCGGGTTCGGTGTGGTCGACATAGGTCGCCAGATTGACGTCCTTCTCGGACGACATGCAGGCCGACAGCATGAGCGACGGGGCGACCAACGAAAACGCCAGGAAAACAGCCCGATACGGCGCCTTCGATTGACCAACTCGCGAAAAAAACATGTTTGGATTCCGCCCTTTCGGCGTCGTTTCGGTCTCGGCCGCAGCCATAAACCATTATCCCCTTGCCCGGCAACGCTATGTCCGGCCAATCGCACATTTTTGTGGCGGTTTGGGACCGTGCCCAAAGCCGCTCGATTTCACGGGTTTGTGATGCATTTGCGCAACACCGGCTTCGCTACAAAGCCAGAAAATCGTTAAAAATCAGATGACCCAGGGCGCGTAGACCGGTCCGCTGACGGCGATCATTTCGGCGACCCGGCCGCGCTCGCGGCGCCGCGTCTCGACGATCTCGAAGGCCGTACGGTCCGAAAGCAGGCGGCGCAGCGCCGCCGCGTTCATCCGATGGCCGCCACGATAGGAGCGGAAGCAGCCGATGAAGCGCGCGCCGGCAAGCGCCAGGTCGCCCATGGCGTCGAGCGTCTTGTGGCGGGCGAATTCGTTCGGATAGCGCAGTCCGCCGACATTGATGACGCGGTTGTCGTCGCCGATGACCAGCGAGTTCTCCAGCGACGACCCGAGCGCGTAGCCGGCGGCCCACAGCCGCTCGACATCCTTCATGAAGCCGAAGGTGCGGGCCCGCGCGATGTCGCGGCGGAAGATGTCGGGGTTGATGTCGGAGGCGAAGAGCTGGCGGCCGATGGCCGGGCTCTCGAAGTCGATCTCGACCTCGAATCGCGTGCCGTCATAGGGGCGGAACTCGGCCCAGGATGCACCGGCTTCGACGCGGATCGGCTTGACCACGCGGATATAGCGGCGCTTGACCGAAAGCGTGTCGATCCCCGCCTGGTCGAAGGCTTCGACAAAGGCCACCGCGCTGCCGTCGAGAATGGGGACTTCCGGACCGTCGATCTCGATGATGAGATTGTCGATGCCAAGTCCGAACACCGTCGCCATGAGATGTTCGACGGTTCCGATATGCTCGCCGACCGGATCGCCGAGCATGGTGCACAGGTCGGTGGCACCGACCTCGGAGACCAGGGCGCGGAACTCGCGGAACTCGCCGCCAGTCGCGAGGTGGAACACGATGCCGGTATCGGCGTCGGCGGGCAGGAAATGAACGGTGACGGGCTTGCCGCTGTGGACGCCGGTGCCGATCAGCGTCACGCGCGCCTTAACTGTCGTCTGATAGTCGTGCAAGACAAAACCCCATAAGCCCAAACCGCCTGTGTCCGCTTGTCAGCCTTAGGCATTATCGGCCCGACGGATCATCTGGCCTGCGCGCAAAAGCGGCGAATGAGCAAGGCAGCGGCTCTGATAACATCGGCAGGCAGGGCCAACTCCCCGAATCCCGGCAAACCGACTTTAGTCCGACGCGAAGATAGTGGCCCCTCCGGGAGACTCCAAATCACGGTTTCTTACCCCGTGTAACCGCTGCCCTGAACGAAGAAACGCTCGTAATCCGTTGTTTCTCCATAACTTTTGAAGGCAACAGGCAGACGATCTCTCGCCCGCCTGTTAACAGCTGTTATATATCGTTAGTGCATGTTCTGCCCGAAAGTGCGCAGCGGTTTTGGGAGAACGACATTATCAACATTGCTTAAAGCGCGGCGCGTAGGCGGCGCGCTTTAACGATTAGTTCGCCTGGCGACGCAGGAACGCCGGGATCTCCAGCTGGTCGTCTTCCTGCACCGTGCGGGTTTGAGGCGTGAGGCGCCCCTGGTCGTCGAGCTGGCCGCGGCGCGGCGCATAGAGCTGCGGGTCCTGGCTGGCGAGGCGGCGCATTTCCGGTGCCGCCTGGCGCAGTTTCGGCTCGCGCGGCTGCGCCGGCTGCAGCCGGGCCGGCTCTTCCTCGCGGCGGGTCAGGCCGTTGGTCAGCCGCTTGATCAGCCCCATCGGTCCGCTGTTCTCATGATCCGCAGGGCGGCTCTTGGCCTCCACCTCGGCCCTCACGACCGGTGGAAAGTCCTCGACGCGCGGCATGCGCTGCGGCGCTGCAGCCACAGGCTGCGGCATCTCGCGCTGCGGCGCGGGCTGCATGACCGGCTGCTGGGCGATCGGCTGCGGCTGAGGCTGGGCCGGCGGAGCCTGGAAGATCTTGCTCTGCGGGCGGAAGTCGTCGACCGGCGCGGGGCGCGGCTGTGCCATCGCGGCGGCGTTCGCCTCTGCAAGCTGGATCGCCTCGGCGACCGGATCGACCGCGCGCGGCTCGTAGGCCTGCTGCTGAACCGGTGCGGGACGGCTTTCCTGAACAGGTGCCGCGGGACGGGCGACCGGCTTCTGCGGCGCGCGGATGGAGATTGGCGCCGCGGCGATTTCGGCTGCCGACTTGTCGATGCCGGTAGCGACCACCGAGACGCGGATCACGCCTTCCAGTTCCTCGTCGAAGGTGGCGCCGAGGATGATGTTGGCGTCCTGGTCGACCTCCTCGCGGATCCGGGTCGCGGCTTCGTCCACCTCGAACAGGGTGAGGTCACGGCCGCCGGTGATCGAGATCAGCAGGCCCTTGGCGCCCTTCATCGAGGTCTCGTCGAGCAGCGGGTTGGCGATCGCCGCCTCGGCGGCGGCCATGGCGCGGCCCTCGCCCGAAGCCTCGCCGGTGCCCATCATCGCCTTGCCCATCTCGCGCATCACCGAACGGACGTCGGCGAAGTCGAGATTGATCAGGCCTTCCTTGACCATCAGGTCGGTGATGCAGGCAACGCCGGAGTAGAGCACCTGGTCGGCCATGGCGAAGGCATCGGCGAAGGTGGTCTTGTCGTTGGCCAGCCGGAACAGGTTCTGGTTGGGGATGACGATGAGCGTATCGACGCATTTCTGCAGTTCCTCGATGCCCATGTCGGCCGTCTTCATGCGGCGCTGGCCCTCGAAATGGAACGGCTTGGTGACGACGCCGACGGTGAGGATGCCCTTCTCGCGCGCCGCGCGGGCAACGACAGGTGCAGCGCCCGTGCCGGTGCCGCCGCCCATGCCGGCGGTGACGAAGCACATATGCGTGTTGGACAGATGATCGATGATCTCGTCGATGCATTCTTCCGCCGCCGCGCGGCCGACTTCCGGCTGCGAGCCGGCGCCGAGGCCTTCCGTGACATGCGCGCCGAGCTGGATCAGCCGCTCAGCCTTCGACATCGTCAGCGCCTGCGCGTCGGTGTTGGCCACCACGAACTCGACGCCGCGCAAGCCGGCTGTGATCATGTTGTTGACCGCGTTGCCGCCGCCGCCGCCGACACCGAACACGGTGATGCGGGGCTTAAGCTCGGTGATGTCCGGCTTCTTGAGATTGATGGTCATAGTCTCCGTCCTTTGCCTTTCCCGCCGCCTCGCCGCTGCGGCCGCCTTTGGGGCTGTCCCCGTCAAATTAAAAACTGTCTCTCAACCACTGACTCATGCGATGCAGTTTTCCGCCCGTTCCGGTCATCCTGAAACCGGAAAGTCCTTTCGCCGAATGGCTCTCGAAGCTCGCCATTTGAGGATAGATCAGAAGCCCGACCGGGGTCGAAAACGCCGGCCCCTTGGCCGCTTCCGGCAGGCCTGCCACGCCGAGCGGCCGGCCGATGCGCACGTTGCGCCCAAGAATGCGGCGCGCCGCCTCCGGCAGGCCCGCCAGTTGGCTGGCGCCGCCGGTGAGGACGACCCGCTTGCCGACGGCGTTGCCGTAGCCCGATTTGTTCAGCCGGTCGCGCAAAAGCTCCAGCGTCTCGTCGATGCGCGCCCGGATGATCCGCGTCATCACCGAGCGCGGGATCTGTAGCGGCAGCTCGCCCTCCTCGCCGATCGGCTGGATGGAAACCAGGTCGCGGTCGTCCGCACTGCCCGGCAGCGCAGAGCCATGCATTACCTTCAGCCGCTCGGCGGCGTCGAGCGAAGTCGACAGCCCCTTGGCCATGTCGAGCGTCACATGATTGCCGCCGATAGCGATGGCGTCGCCATGCACGAACTTGCCTTCCGAGAACACCGAGATCGTGGTCGTGCCGCCGCCCATATCGATGCAGGCCGCGCCCATTTCGAGCTCGTCGTCGACCAAAGCCGCGAGACCGCTGGCATACGGCGTCGCCACCATGCGCTCGACCGACAGATGCGAGCGGTTGATGCAAAGCTCGAGATTGCGCATCGGCGCAGCATCGCCGGTCAGCACATGCATATCGACGCCCAGCGTCTCCCCGACCATACCGCGGGGATCCCGCACGCCGCGCTCGGCATCGAGCGAGAAGCCGACGGGAAGCGAATGAACCACCTCTCGCTCGGCCCGCAGCGCCTGCTTCGCGCCGGCAGCGAGCACGCGCTTGATGTCGGCTTCCTCGACCTGATGGCCGCCGAGATTGATGGTTGCCGAAAAGGCCTCGCTCTTCAGCCGGCCGGCCGTCATGTTGACGATAAGGGAATCGACGGTGAGCCCCGCCATGCGCTCGGCGGCGTCGACAGCGAGACGGATGGCATGCTCGGCGCGGTCGAGATCGACCACGACGCCCGACTTAACTCCCTGCGACTTCTGATGGCCGATGCCGATCACCTGGATGCGATGCGAGCGTCCGCGCAACAGCTTGCCGTCCTCGCGCGGCTTCAGCTTCGCCACCACGCAGCAGACCTTGCTCGAGCCGACATCGAGCACCGTCAGCGTGCCCGACCGGCGCGAAGAGGCATCACCGCCGCCGCCAAGCCAGCTCATATCTTCGTCTCCGGCTTGCGTTTCGTCAGGGTCTTCGGCTTGTCGCTGAGCGCGGCTTCGCGCTGCGTCGCCGCTTCCGGCGAGAGCTCGACGACCAGGCGATCGGACAACCGCATGTCGACGGCAGCGATGTCGCGCGTCAACAGTCCGTTGTCATGATCAAGCTTGACGAGCTCGGCGATCGCCTGATCCTCGCCGTCTTCCGGCAGCTTCACGGTGATGCCGTTCTCCAGCTTGAGATCCCAGCGCCGCTCGCCGACACGAATATAGCCTTTGACCCGCGCCGCCAGCTCGGGATAGCGCTTGATCCTCTCCAGGAAATCCGGCGCCTTGGCCGGCGCGCCCGTGCCGATGATCAGCGGCAGCAAAGCCTGCTTGCCGCCCGAGAACGGCGCGATCACCTCGCCCGACCGCTCGATGACCGAAAGCGAATTGCCCTGCTGCCAGAGCGCGAAGGGCTCACGCTCCTCGACACGGACCTCCAGCGTGTGAGGATAGATCTTGCGCACGGCCGCAACCTCGACCCAGGGCAACGTCGCGACGCGCTCGCGCGCAGCCTCGGCATCAAAGCCGATCAGCGACGTCCAGCCATCGAGGCCGAGGCGGTCCAGTATATCGATCTCGGAAGTCTGGCGATTGCCGACGACCTTGATCTGGTCGACGGCAAAACCGGTTCGGGCCGTCACGCCCTGCACGATACTGTCGGCGTAGCCGCCGAGATAGGCCCCGTAGGCTCCGGCGGAAGCCAACAAGGCAGCCGAGAGGATCGCAGCCGAGAAGCGCGGCGCCTCATACTCGCCATCGCAGAGACGGGCAAGCAAACGCACCGGCCGCCGCAGCTGGCGCGGCAACACGAAATGGTCGAACGATAGCGGCACGCCGAACAGCGCGGGCCCAGTCCCGCGGCCCTTGCCCTGGCCCCACCTCAACGCAGACACGAAGCGTCCTCCACCATCCAACTCAACAATTCGCCGAACGAATGCCCCGCTTGCGCGGCGATTTCAGGCACCAGAGACGTCGGCGTCATGCCCGGCTGGGTGTTGATCTCGAGCCAGACAACCTCGCCGTTTTCGGAGTGACGGTCGTCGTAACGGAAGTCCGACCGGGAAACGCCCCGGCAACCGATAGCAAGATGAGCCTTGAGGGCCAGTGTCTGTATTTTTTGGTAAATATTCGGTGAAATTTTTGCAGGGGTTTCGTGTTTTGATCCACCCGGGACGTACTTTGAATCGTAGTCGTAGAAGGAATGACCGGTCGGGATGATTTCACAGACCCCAAGCGCCACGTCACCCATCACCGCGCAGGTCAACTCGCGCCCGTGGATGTAGCGCTCGACCATGACGATCTCGCCATACTTCCATTCGGACGAGCCGATGACTTGCGGCGGATGCGACTGCCCCTCGTGCACAATGACGACGCCGAAGCTCGAGCCTTCATTGACCGGCTTCACCACGTAAGGCGGCTTCATCGGATGCTTGTTCTGGACGGAGAAGCGGTTGACCACCTTCGATTCCGCGACGGGAATGCCGGACGCCTTGGCGACCTTCTTGGCCTGCTCCTTGTTCATGGCCAGCGCCGAAGCGAGCACGCCCGAATGGGTGTAGGGAATTCCGAGATATTCGAGAATTCCCTGGATGGTGCCATCCTCGCCGAACGGGCCATGCAGCGCGTTGAAGGCGACATCGGGCTTGAGCTCGGCAAGCAGAGACCCGACATCGCGCGAAACATCGACGCGGGTGACCTGATAACCTTCATTCTCGAGCGCATCCGCACATGCCTTCCCCGACGACAGAGACACGGGCCGCTCCGAGGAAAATCCCCCCAGGAGAACAGCCACATGCTTCTTCTTCATCCCGCCTTCCCCTTTCACGCCGGGCCTGCAACCAATATTTCCGCACGCAACATTTCCGCACATTGAGTCGGAGTCTTCCGGCAGGTTGCCCCCCCAGACGGAAAACGCGGGTAACGCGTCAAACGACTCAAATCAGGAAACGCTTTAGAGCAGAGAATCAGAGAGTTGATTCCCTGGCAAGTACCTATGATTCCGAGAGATTCACTTTCCGCGAAAACGGGCGAGAAAAGTGTGTTGTTGAGTCTTTGCGGTAACGCTTGACGGCGTCGCCGACGACGCAAGTTCAAGCACTACTTGAACATCGCAGCGAGCTAAAGAAGCTGGCCCAGGAACTCCTGCACCGCGTGACCCGGCCGGAAGTTGCCCAGCCGCTTGATCTCCCAATGCAGGCGGATGCCCGAATTTTCCAGCACCCGCGCTCGCACCGTCTCGCCGAGATATTCGAGATCGTAGCCGGTCGCGGTGCCGGTGTTGATCATGAAGTTGCAGTGCATGGGAGACATCTGCGCGCCGCCGATCATCAGCCCGCGGCAGCCGGCCTTGTCGATCTCTTTCCACGCCGACGAGCCTTCCGGGTTCTTGAAGGTCGAACCGCCGGTCTTCTCGCGGATCGGCTGTACCGTCTCGCGATGGTTCTGCACGGCGTCCATCGCCGCCTTAATCGCAACCTTGTCTTCCGGGGGGCCCTCGAAGATGGCCGAGGTAAAGATCAATCCGCCAGGCGCCGACGAATGGCGGTAGGCATAGCCCATATCCGCATTGCTCAGCGTATGGACATTGCCTGCGCGATCGAGCGCCCGCACCTCGACCACGCGCTCGCGCGTCTCGACGCCATTGGCGCCAGCATTCATCCTCAGCGCCCCGCCGACAGCGCCCGGGATGCCGTGAAAGAAATGAAACCCTCCGATGCCGGCTTCATAAGCCACGGCGGCCAGGCGCTTGTCCGGCGTTGCCGCGCCAGCCTTGATGGTGGTCGATCCGGTGACCTCGGCCTCGCCAAACCCCTTGGCGGAGAGCCTCACCACAAAACCGGGAATGCCGCCGTCGCGCACCAGAAGGTTTGAGCCGACGCCGACGACCGTGATCGGGATTTCCTCCGGCACCGCGCGCAGGAAGGCCGCGAGATCCTCCTCGTCGGCCGGCTGGAACAGCGCTTCCGCCAGCCCGCCGGCACGGAACCAGGTGATCTTGTCCATCTCGGCATTGGGCGTGACGCGGCCGCGCAGGCCGGCAAGCTTGTCGCCGAGCTTGTCGATCAGGTCCTGGCCGCGCATCATGAGGGGGCCCCACCGAGTTCCTTGGGCAGCGCATAGGCCCATTGCGTGATGTTGCCGGCGCCAAGGAAGATGACGAAGTCGCCCGGCTTGGCAAGTTCGCGGACGGCCGGCGCGACCGCCGCCGGGCCTTCGATATAGCGCGCGTCGCGATGGCCGCCGGCACGGATGCGCGACACCAGCGCGTCCGAGGTCACCCCCTCGATCGGTTCCTCGCCGGCCGCGTAAACGGGCGCCACCATGACCGTGTCGGCATCGTTGAAGCAGACGGAAAACTCATTGAACAGGTCGTGCAGCCGGGTGAAGCGGTGCGGTTGCGCAATCGCGATGACGCGGCCCTTTGTGGCTCCGCGCGCGGCCTTGAGCACCGCCGCGATCTCGACCGGGTGGTGGCCGTAATCGTCGAAGACCTCGACGCCGTTCCAGGAACCGGTGCGCGTGAAACGTCGCTTGACGCCGGCGAAGGATGACAGGCCTTTCTTGATGGCTTCGGGGGACAGACCAAGCTCATGCGCGACCGCGATCGCTGCCGTCGCGTTGGAGACATTATGGCGGCCGGGCATCGGCAGCCGCAGACCCGTGATCGTCGTCGTGCCCCGCCCCTTGCGGTCGCGGATCACCACGTCGAACTCGGATGTAGCTCCGTCCATGCGATGATTGGCGAAGCGCACGTCGGCCTGGGCATTCTCGCCATAGGTGATGACGCGCCGATCCTCGATGCTGCCGACCAGCGCCTGCACCTCCGGATGGTCGGTGCACATCACACCGAAACCGTAGAACGGTACGTTCTCGACGAACTGGCGGAAGGCCTCGCGCACCTTGTCGAAGCTGCCATAGTGGTCGAGATGCTCGGGATCGATGTTGGTGACGACGGCGATGTCAGCCGGCAGCTTGAGGAAGGTACCGTCGCTCTCGTCGGCCTCGACCACCATCCACTCGCCGTCACCCATGCGGGCATTGGTACCATACGCGTTGATGATGCCGCCATTGATGACGGTCGGGTCGAGCCCGCCGGCTTCGAGCAGCGTCGCGACCATGGAGGTGGTCGTCGTCTTGCCATGCGTGCCGCCGATGGCGACCGCCTGGCGGAAGCGCATCAGCTCGGCCAGCATCTCGGCGCGGCGCACGACCGGCAGCAGTTTCTCGCGCGCCGCCTTGAGCTCTGGGTTGGATTTCTTGATGGCGGTCGACACCACGACCACCTCGGCCTCGCCGATGTTCTCGGCCTTGTGGCCGACGAAACATTCGATGCCCTTGTCGCGCAGCCGCTGCACATTGGCGCCGTCCGCCTGGTCCGAGCCCTGCACCTTGTAGCCGAGATTGTGCAGCACCTCGGCAATGCCGCTCATGCCGATGCCGCCGATGCCGATGAAATGCACGAGGCCGATCGTCTGCGGCATCTTCATGCGCGCGTCCTCCTGTAGTCGGAAACCGTTTTGCCGGACGCAATAGCCTCTGTCAGATCGCCGAGCAACCGCGCCGCGTCGGGTTTTCCGGCCGAGCGGGCAGCCGCGGCCATTGCGGTCAGCCGGCCGGGATCCTCCATCAGCCCGCCGACCAACGCGGCGATCCGCTCGGCCGAGAGCGTCGATTGCTGATGGACCTCGGCCCCACCGGCGGCGGCAAGTGCCGCGGCATTCGCCGCCTGGTCGTGATCGAGCGCATGCGGGTAAGGCACCAGCAGCGCCGGGCGTCCGATGACCGCGATCTCCGATACGGTCGAGGCACCGGACCGCGACATCACCAGATGCGCGGCCGCCATGCGCGCCGCCATATCGGTGAAGAAGGGCGAGACCTGCGCGTCGACGCCGAGATCGGCATAGGCGGTCTTCACTCGCGCCACGTCTTCCGCGCGCGCTTGCTGGGTGATCGCCAGCCGCTTGCGCTGCGCTTCGGGCAAAAGCGCGATCGCCGCCGGCACAGCATCGGAAAAGAACTGCGCACCCTGGCTGCCGCCGAAGACCAGGAAGCGGAACGGCTCGCTGGCATCCGACGCGGCATAAGGCGATTTCGCCGCTTCAAGTATCTGCGGCCTCACAGGATTGCCCGTGGTCACCGTCTTGGCGCCGGCCGCGCTTTCCCCCTCGGGCAGGAACCCGCCGGCAATCGCATCGACCCGGCTCGACAGCGCCTTGTTGGCACGTCCCATGACGGCGTTCTGCTCATGGATCAGCGTCGGCACCTTGCGCCGTGTCGCCGCATAGAGCGGCGGCAATGTCGGATAGCCGCCGAAGCCGACGACGGCGTCAGGCTTGATCCTGGCGATGACACGCCCCGCTTGCCGCACGCCTTGCCAGATCGTCCAGAAGGACGCGAGGATGGCGAAGGGATTCTTCGAACCCAAAGTCGCCGAGCGGATGGAGTGGATCGCGGCGGCGGGAAAGTGGCCGGAGTAGCGCTCCGCGCGGCGGTCGGTGGCAAGATGCACCTCCCAACCCCGCTCGGTCAGCTCATGCGCAAGCGCCTCGGCTGGGAACAGATGTCCGCCCGTTCCGCCGGCCGCCAGCAGGATGACACCCTTCGACATCCCGCCTCATTCCGCCGGCATGGCGCGCTGCGAGAAGGCGTAGCCAATCTGCTTGCGCTTTTCGGGATGCCTGCGCGTCAGCGCCAGCACCATGCCCATCGAGACGGCAATCGCGATCTGCGAGGAGCCGCCATAGGAGATGAAGGGCAGCGTCATGCCCTTGGCCGGCATCAACTGTAGGTTCACGCACATGTTGATGGCCGACTGCAGGCCGAAAATGGTGACGAGCCCGCCGACGGCGTAACGGGTGAAGTCGTCATGCTCCTTGAGCGCGATGCTCAATCCGCGCAGCACGATGAAAGCGAAAATCGACATGATGAAGAAGCACATGATCAGCCCGAACTCCTCGCCCGCGACCGAAAATACGAAGTCGGCGTGGCTGTCGGGGATGACCCGCTTCACCGTGCCCTCGCCTGGACCGACGCCGAACCAGCCGCCATTGATCAGCGCCTCACGGCCCATGTCGACCTGGAAAGTGTCGCCTTCGCCGGTGAGGAACTTGTCGATGCGGGCGGCCACATGCGGAAATACTGTATAGGCCGCGAACACGCCGCCGACGCCGGCAGCCCCCAGCGCGACGATCCAGAACCACGGCAGGCCGGCCATGAAGAACATCACGCCCCAGGTGCCCAGCACCAGCATGGTCTGGCCGAGATCCGGCTGCGCGATCAGCAGCGAGATCACCAAGGCCAGCAGCAGCATGGCGAACAGATTGCCGGGAATGTCGGGCTGGCGCTTGTGCTCGGCAAACAGCCAGGCGCAAATGATGACAAAGGCCGGCTTCAGGAACTCGGACGGCTGGATCGAGAGCCCGGCGAGCGATACCCAGCGCCGCGCGCCCTTCACCTCGACGCCGATATAGAGAACCGCCACCATCAGCACCAGCATGATGCAGATCATCGCCAGCGACATGCGCCTTATTTGTCGCGCTTCCAGGAAGGAAACCGCGAGCATCACGACGAGCGCCGGGATGGTGAAGATGATCTGTCTTGTGGCGAAGTGGAAGCTGTCGAGACCGATGCGCTCGGCGACCGCCGGGCTTGCGGCGAAGGACAAGACGATGCCGAGCCCCATCAGCGACAGGAATGCCGCCAGGAACCAGCGATCGATCGTCCACCACCAGGTTGCGACCGGACTTTTGTCGAGACGGCTTTGCATCAACGTGGCCCTCCGATGGCTTTCACCCCATCAATAGCAGTCGCAGCTTGCCTGAAGACTTCGCCGCGAACCTCGAAATTCTTGAACTGGTCGAAACTGGCGCAGGCCGGCGAAAGCAGGACGACGGCCTCGCCGCCGGTGTCGCCCGCGGCGTCATGGGCGGCGTGCTCGACCGCGGCCGCCAGCGTTCCGGATATTTCGTAAGGCACCGCCTCGCCGAGCGTGGCGGCGAAAGCGGGAGCGGCCTCGCCGATCAGATAGGCCTTGGCGATGCGTGGAAAGAAACCGCGCAGCGGCTCTATCCCGCCTTCCTTGGGCAGGCCGCCTGCGATCCAATAGATGCGGTTGAAGCTCGACAGCGCGGGAGCGGCCGCATCGGCATTGGTCGCCTTGGAATCGTTGACGAACAGCACATGATCCTTGCGGCCCACCTGCTCCATGCGGTGCGCCAGCCCCGGGAAGCTTTCCAGCCCCGCCTGGATCTCGCCGAGTTCCAGCCCGACCCTGAGGCAGGCGGCGACGGCGGCGAGCGCATTCTGCGCATTGTGCTGGCCGCGCAGCGAGCCGATGCCTTCCAGGAATGCGATGCGGCTGTAGCGACCGTGCACGGCTTCCATCAGATTCGTGCCGTCGGCGAAATAGCCGTCGGTCAGCGGCAGGCGCTTGGAAATGCGGATCACTTGCCGGCCTGCCCGCTCCAGCCGGTCGGCAATCTGGGCGCACCAGGAATCGTCGACGCCGATGATCGCGGTGTCGCTGCCGGCGACCAGCCTTTCCTTGATCGAGGCGTAATGGGCCATGGTGCCGTGGCGGTCGAGATGGTCAGGCGTCAGATTGAGCAGGATGCCGGCGGTCGGATTGATGGAGGGCGCGAGATCGATCTGGTAGGAAGAGCATTCCACCACATAGTGCCGTTCGGGCTCGGGCGGATCGAGCGTCATGATGGCGCGGCCGATATTGCCGCCCATCTGGGTGTCGCGTCCGGCCGACTTCAGGATGTGCGCCGTCATCGCCGTGGTCGTCGATTTGCCGTTGGTGCCGGTGATCGCGACGAAGGGTGCGGCCGGCGCGCGCTGGATGCGCTCGCGGCAGAACAGCTCGATATCGCCGATCACCTCGACGCCGGCGCCGCGCGCCAGTTCCACCGTCCAGTGCGGCTTCGGATGCGTGAGCGGCACCCCGGGCGACAGGACAAAGGCCGCAAAGCGCGACCAGTCGGCGCCGCGCAGGTCGCCGGTCGCGATCCCGGCGGCTGCTGCCTTGGCGACGCTGTCCGGATTGTCGTCCCAGGCGAGGATCTCGGCGCCGCCGGCGATCAGCGCATGCGCGGTGGCAATCCCCGACCCGCCGAGCCCGAAGAGCGAAACGGGTTTGCCTGCAAATGAAGCGGCGGCGATCAAGCGGGCATCCTATCTGAGCTTGAGGGTGGAGAGGCCGACCAGCGCCAGGATGACGGCGATGATCCAGAAGCGGATCACCACCTGGCTTTCGGTCCAGCCGAGCTTTTCGAAATGGTGATGG
Organism: Mesorhizobium sp. WSM3868; assembly: GCF_002294785.1. Lineage (NCBI taxonomy): Bacteria > Pseudomonadati > Pseudomonadota > Alphaproteobacteria > Hyphomicrobiales > Phyllobacteriaceae > Mesorhizobium > Mesorhizobium sp. WSM3868. Next base: position 95,127 of record NZ_NSGB01000013.1, read on the forward strand.
ATCGGTGCCATCAGGAAGACGCGCTTGCCGGTCATCTTGAAATAGCCGACCTGGATGATGACCGACAGGATCTCCACCACGAACAGGCCGCCGACAATGACCAGCACGATCTCGTGCTTGGTGGCGACAGCGATGGTGCCGATCAGGCCGCCCATGGCAAGCGAGCCGGTGTCGCCCATGAAGATTGCGGCCGGCGGCGCGTTGAACCACAGGAAGCCGAGGCCGGCGCCGATGACGGCGCCCAGCACGACCGCCAGTTCGCCGGTGCCGGGAACGAAATGGATCTGCAGATACTCGGCGAACACCGCGTTGCCGGAAAGATAGGCGATGACGCCGAACGACGCCGCAGCGATCATGATCGGCACGATCGCCAGCCCGTCTAGGCCGTCGGTCAGGTTCACCGCATTGCCGGCGCCGACGATCACCAAGCAGGAGAACGGCACGAAGAACCAGCCGAGATTGATCAGGAATTCCTTGGCGAACGGGAAGGTCAGCGACGACGAGAACGGCGCCTGGCCGTTATGCATGATCACCCAGGCCGCGATGCCGGCGACAACGAATTCGATCGCCAGCCGCGCCTTGCCGGAGAAGCCCAGATGCGACTGTTTCGTCACCTTTAGATAGTCGTCGTAGAAACCGATCGAGCCGAAGCCGACGGTGACCAAAAGCACCACCCAGACATAGATGCTGGAGAGGTTTGCCCACAGAAGCGAGGAGCCGATGATGCCGGACAGGATCATCAGCCCGCCCATCGTCGGCGTTCCGGCCTTCTTGAAATGCGTCTGCGGTCCGTCGGCGCGGATCGGCTGCCCCTTGCCCTGACGCAGCCGGAGCGAATTGATGATGGTCGGTCCGAATATGAAGACGATCAGCGCCGAAGTGATCAGCGCGCCGCCGGTGCGAAAGGTGATGTAGCGGAAGACATTGAAGGCCGAGATCTTGTCCGCGAAATCAACGAGTAAAGTGAGCATCGGTCCCCCGTATCCCGACCTCAGGTCGGTTCAATGGTTGCGGCTTCCGCCGGAAATTTGCCGAGCAATGCCTCGACCAGCTTTGAAAAGCCGATGCCTTTCGACGACTTGACCATCACCACGTCGCCCGGCCTGATCGCCGACATGACGACGGGCTTCAGCTCTTCGGCTCCTGGCCGGTACTCGGTTTCGACATCCGAAGGCAAAACCTCGGCCAGTGCCCGCATCTCCGGGCCGCCGAGAAAGACGTTGCGCGTTTCTGTGCCGACAATAAGTTCGGCAAGCGCCGCGTGGAGCTTCGCCGAATGGCTGCCGAGTTCCAGCATGTCGCCAAGCACGGCGATGCGCCTGCCCTCGCCCGATACCGGCGTGGCGTTGAGCAGCGCCATGGCTGCCGCCATCGACGCCGGATTGGCATTGTAGCTCTCGTCGATCAGCGTGATCGGACCGTTCGGATGGCGCAAAATGTGGCGCCGGCCGCGCCCGCGCTCTGCCGAAAGATCGGCGAGCGCCGCCGCGACCTTGTCGAGATCGGCGCCGACCAGTTGCGCGGCGCCAAGCACCGCCAGCACATTCTGCACGATGTGGCGGCCGGGCGCCCCGACACGAGCCGTCACGTCCCTCTTGCCGATCTTGACCGCGATATCGGAGTGATCGGCATAAAGATCGCAGCCAACAAGACGAAAGGCCGAGCGGGCGTTCTCGCCGAAGCCGAAGACATGCTCGACACCTGCATCCTTGGCCACTTTCCCGAGCAGCTTCCAACGCGGATCGTCGCGATTGAGCAGAGCGGCGCCGCCGGCCTCTATGCCCTCGAAAATCTCGGCCTTGGCCATGGCGATCTCGTCGAGATTCTTGAAGAAGCCGAGATGGGCGGCCGCGATCAGCGTGACGATCGCGACATGCGGCCTCACCATCTTGACCAGCGGCCTGATCTCGCCCGGATGGTTCATGCCGATCTCGAAGATCGCGTAGTCGCAGTCTGCGGGCATGCGCGCCAAGGTAAGTGGCACGCCCCAGTGATTGTTGAACGACTGCGCCGAGGCGTGCACCTTGCCGACCGCCGACAGCACATGGCGCAGCGCTTCCTTTGTGGTCGTCTTGCCCGCAGAGCCGGTCACCGCGATGATCTTGGCCCGTGAGCGAGCGCGCGCCGCAATGCCGAGCTTTTCCAGCGCTGCAAGCACATCCTGCACGACAATCATCGGCGCAGTCAGCCGGCCAAGCGACGGCAGCTTGCCCTCGGCCACCACCAGCACCGCAGCGCCCGCCTTCACTGCAGCGGTCGCGAAATCGTGGCCGTCCATCGTCTCGCCCTTGATGGCGAAGAAGGCGTTGCCCGGTTCGAGGCTGCGGCTGTCGATCGAAATGCTGGTGATGCCTTCCGGCATCGAGCCGATCGGCCTGCCGCCCATGGCCTTGACAAGCGCTTGCGACGTCCACAGCAAGCTCATGCGGCGCGCTCCTGGAGCGCCTCGCGCACTTCCTCATGATCGGAAAAGTGGAAGGTTTCGGTGCCGATCGTCTGGCCTTCCTCATGCCCCTTGCCGGCGACGATCAGCGTATCGCCGGCATGGAGCATGGCGACGGCCTCGTGGATCGCTTTGCGGCGGTCTCCGATCTCGATGGCGCCGGGCGCCGCGGCAAGGATTGCCGCGCGGATGGTTTCGGGGATTTCCGTGCGCGGATTATCGTCGGTGACGATGACGACATCGGCGAGCCGGGTCGCGATCTCGCCCATGATCGGCCGCTTGCCGCGATCGCGGTCGCCGCCACAGCCGAAGACGACAACGACCCGGCCCGTGGTGAACGGACGAACCGAGGTCAGGACATTTTCCAACGCGTCGGGCTTGTGCGCGTAGTCGACATAGACCGGAGCGCCGGCGGCCGTCGTGCCCACAAGGTCGAGGCGGCCCGGCGCACCTTTGAGTTTCTCCAATGCGGCCAATGCCTTATCGACGGATGTTCCAGTCGAGATGGCGAGGCCGGCCGAAACCAGCGCGTTGGCGATCTGGAAATCACCTGCCAACGGTAGGTCGATCTCGTGAAGCACACCATCGGCCTCCACCTCGGCACGCTGGCGCCGCCGCTCATGCTCGACGCGCTTCAGCGTCAGGAATTCGCCGTGGCGGCCGACGGTCAGAACATTGAGGCCCGCTGCCCGCGCGGCATGAACCGTCGGCTGCGACCAGGGATCGTCGGCGAAGATCACGGCCGGCGCCCCCTTCGGCAGCAGCGTGTCGAACAGACGCAGCTTGGCACGATGATAATCCTCAACCGTCGGATGGTAATCCATGTGGTCGCGGCCGAGATTGGTAAAGCCGCCGGCGGCCAGTTTTACGCCGTCGAGCCGACGCTGGTCGAGACCATGGCTGGAAGCCTCCATCGAGGCGTGCGTTACCCCCGCCTCCGCCAGCTCCTTGAGCAACTGGTGAAGCGCGACGGGATCGGGCGTGGTCAGCGAACCATATTCGTTTCGGCCAGGCGCCACCACGCCCGTCGTGCCGATCGAAGCGGCGGCTAAACCTGCCTGCTCCCAGATCTGGCGGGTGAACGCGGCAACCGATGTCTTGCCGCTGGTCCCGGTTACGGCGACCATCGTCCGAGGCTGCTTGCCAAAGAAGCGCGCCGCGCTCAGCGCCAATGCCAGACGCGGATCATCGACGGCAAGAACCGGGATCGACAGACCGGAGATGGTATTGCCTTTGGCCGCCACGATTGCGGCAGCGCCGCGGCCGGCGGCATCGGCGGCATAGGTCGAGCCATCAGCCTTGCTGCCGGCGAGCGCGAAAAAAACGACGCCCGGTCTTACCTGGCGGGAATCGGAGGAGAGACCGGCAACCTCCAGATCGGGGGAAGCTGTTCCCTCGACAGGCAGGATGCCGGCTAGATTTTTCAGATACATTGAGTCCCGTTCACCGCAACAAAATAGCGCGCAGTTGCCGGCGCGCCCCAAGAATCACTGATAGGAAACCAGCGTTGCACGATTTTCATGGCTGAAATCTGGCTTCACGCCAAGCATCGAAGCCGCACGCCTGATGATGTTGCCTGCCATGATGCCGGCATTCGAGGCGGCGGTGGCGCCCATGCCAGGCTTTTCCGGCTTCGGCTCATCGGCGATAGTCAGCACGATATATTGCGGATCGTCCATCGGAAAGGCGGCGACGAAGGCGTTGAAATTCTTCTCTTTCGAATAACGACCGTTGACGACCTTTTCCGCCGTGCCCGTCTTGCCGCCGACGCGATAACCCGGAACCCTGGCGCTCTTGCCCGAGCCTTTCTCGGCGTTCAGCGCGTAGAGATAGCGCATCCCGTCCACCGTTGTGTCCTTGACCACCCTTTTGGCCACCTCCATCGCCTGCTCGGCCGTGCGCGGCAGAAAAGTCGGCTCGATCAAATAGCCACTCATCAATGCGGCGCAGCCGACGGCAGTTTGCAGGGGCGTGGTCGAGACGCCATGGCCGAAGGCGATGGTGATCGAATTGACCTGCTTCCATACTTTCGGCTCGGTCGGGCGCGCCACTTCCGGCAATTCCGTCTGCATCTTTTCGAGCACGCCTAGCCGATGCAGGAACTCGCGATGCCCTTCGATGCCGACAGCCTCGGCTTCTTTGGCCGAGCCGATGTTGGATGAATAGATGAACACTTCGGGCACCGAAAGCACACGGCCTTTGCTGTGGAAGTCATGGATGGTCTGGCGGCCGATCCTGATCGGGCGCGACGCATCGAAGCGACTCTCCAGCGTCACCTTGCCGGAATCGAGCGCCATGCCGGTGGTGAAGCTCTTGAAGGTCGAGCCCATCTCGTAGAGCCCGGCCGACATACGGTTCAGCCGGTCCTTTTCCTGAGCATTGTAGGGATTGTTGGGGTCAAAATCCGGCACCGAGGCCATGGCCAGCACTTCGCCGGTCTTGATATTGAGGACCACCGCGCCGGCCGCGATCGCGTGGAACCGCTCCATGCCGGTCGCCACCTCGTCGCGCACCACATGCTGGACGCGCAGGTCTATCGACAGCTTCACCGGCTTCAGGTCCCTGGCCACCGCTAGTCCTGACGCCTGCAGATCGGTCAGGCCCTGGTCATCGATGTACTTCTCCATACCGGAGATGCCCTGATTGTCGATGTTGGTGAGCCCGACAATGTAGGATGACGTTTCGCCGCTCGGATAGAAGCGGCGCTTTTCGGTGCGGAAACCGAGACCCGGGATGCCGAGCGCCATGATGTCGGCCTGCTGCTTCGGCGTCAGCTGCCGCTGCAGCCAGACGAAGCCGGCGCCGCTCTTCAGCTTGTGATAAGTCTGCTCGTAGTCAATCTCGGGAAGCACGGTCGAGAGCTTCTCGATCGCCTCGTCGGCGTCGACGATACGGCGCGGCTCGGCGAACAGCGACGCCGTCTTGATGTCGGTCGCCAGCACCTCGCCGTTGCGGTCGACGATGTCCGGCCGCGATGCAGTGACGCGGCTCTGCGGACCACCTGAATTGTCCGGATTCTGCAGGCCGAGATAGACCAGTCGGCCGGCAATCGTCGAATAGATGGTGAAGAACACCGCCATCGTCATGACGATGCGGGTCTTGGCCTTGCCGCCGGTTGCCTTGCGGGCGGCGTCGACGACGATCGAGCCGTCCTCAGCTGCCTTGCTTCGGCGCTTCAGCAGGTTGCCGATCCCTGGAAGCCTGCTGATCATTGCACGGTGCTCCCGGTCACCACCGGATCCTTGCCGTCCGACGGCCCTTTGCCCGAATTGTCGGCCATGCCGCCGAGCGGCTGCGACGACAGGTCCTCGATATTGAGCGGCTTCATCGGCACGTCGTCGAGCCCGCCGATTTGGTGGGCGTTGAGCGGCTCGAGCCCGAGCTGCGACTTGTAGATTTCGGCAAGCTTCTGCAGCCGCGCCGGCTGGGTGAGCAGGCTCCAGTCCGCCTTGAGAAGATCGATTGTGTCTTCCTCGTAGCGGATCTGCGCCTGCAGCTTCTGCACCGCCGCCAGCTGGTCCTCGGCCTCGCGCTTGGTCTTGTAGGTCAATGCCGCCGCCGAGACCATGACGGCGATCAGGACTATATCGCTGGTGCGAAACACGTGCTTACCTCTCCCCCGGCCGCTCGACGGCGGGAAGCTTTGGAAGGCCGAAAATCGAAAAGTCGCCGGCGCGCGCAGGCGCGCCGGTGCGGATTGCCGCGCGCAGCCTCGCCGAGCGCGCCCGCGGATTGCCGGCGATCTCGGCCTCTCCCGGCGTCACCCCGCCGCCGGATTTGCGGAAGGTCGCCAGCCGCGCCGGCGCGTCCGGCATATGACGCGATCCGCTGGCCGCATCGGCGCGATCGGCGATGAAGCGCTTGACGATGCGATCCTCCAGCGAATGAAAGGTCACGACGGCGAGCCTGCCGCCCGGCTTCAGCACCCGCTCGGCGGCGAACAGCGCGCTCGCCAACTCGCCGAGCTCGTCATTGACGAAGATGCGCAGCGCCTGGAAGACGCGGGTGGCGGGATGGATCTTGTCCTTCGGCGCGCGGCCGACATGGGTGGCGATGGCGTCGGCAAGATCGAGCGTGCGCTCGAAGGGCCGCTTCTCGCGCCGGGCCTCGATCATGCGGGCGATGCGGCCGGCATGCCGCTCTTCGCCGAGAAAGCCGAAGATGCGGGCAAGGTCGCCCGCCTTGAAGGTGTTCACGACGTCGGCGGCGCTCAGGCCAGCCTGCGCCATGCGCATGTCGAGCGGTCCGTCGGCGCGAAAGGAAAAGCCGCGCCCAGCCTGGTCGAGCTGCATCGACGAGACGCCGATGTCGAGCACGACGCCGTCGGCGCTTTCGACATGCTTGTCCAGGGTCGAGAACGGCTCCTGAACGAGCTTCAGCCTGCCGCCGGCCTGCTGTTCCAGAGCCTTGCCCGCGGCGATCGCATCCGGATCGCGGTCGATGGCCACGACCGAGGCGCCGCGCTCGAGGATGGCGGTGGTGTAGCCGCCGGCGCCGAACGTGCCGTCGACGATCGTCTCACCCGCCTTGGGTTCAAGCGCCTCCAGCACTTCGGCAAGGAGGACCGGAATGTGACGGACCAGTCCGCCAACGGCGTGAGGATCATCGCCGTGGCCAGTCATCATTCCGGTCGCTCCCCGGGCTTCGTCCCCTGCCGAAGCTGCAAAAGCCTGGCTCGAGCCTGCGCCCCATAGGCGGCAAGTCGGCCCGGCTCCCAGATCTGGAAGAAATTGCCGCGGCCGACAAAGGCCACCTCGTTCGAGATGCCCGTGTGCTCGCGGATGAAATCGGTCATCGTGATGCGGCCGTCCTGGTCGAGTTTCAGGAACGTCCCGTCGCCATGGCAGAAGAAGGACATATCGTCCGCCGTCCGCAGGAAGGGATCTTCCAGCGCGATCCGCTGCTCGTAGCGGTCGAGCAGATCGAGCCCGCCGACGTCCATCGCCGGAAGGTCGAGGCAGCGTAGCGCATAGAGTTCCGCATAGCCACGTTTCTGCACGACCGAACGGAAATGCGCCGGGACGGATACCCGCCCCTTCGCATCGATCCTGTTCACTGCGTTTGACAGAAATCGGTCCACTACACCTTACAGCCGCTGTCGCCGCCGCACCCCTGCCCATGTTTTTCTCCGCGCCGCCGCCGCGCATCGCCTCGCGACAAATCGCTTCATTCACCAAGGCGAAAACCGGCAAACGCGCAGCCGCCGCGACTGCCCGATTGGCGTACGCTTCACCCTGACGCGGAACGAAAGCTTGATGAGAGTGGGATATCATGGGGTAATATGGGCGTCAACGGGAAGAGGCATCACAAACACGCATGCCACAACCTGAAAGCGCAGGCTCGCGGCACGTCTCGTCTTTATCGACCATTAAGCCTAACGAAGCGTTTAGAAGGCTCTGGCCCAAAGGGCGCGGCTTGCCGCGAAGGCCCGGCACGCCTAGCGTTCGGACGTCAGTTCAGTGAAGGAATGCGCCCAATGTCCGAAACCGCGAAGTCACGCGCCGCGACACTTGCCCATCTGCGCAGCGGCGATTTCGCCAAGGGCGATCCGATCCCTTTGCCGCTGACAATGGCCTCGATCTTTCATTCGCCGGGCGACGCGACGGGCTTCGATCAATACGGCCGCTTCAGCAATCCGACATGGCACGCGGTCGAGCATGCGCTTGGTCATCTCGAAGACGCGCAGTGCGTCGCCTTTCCGTCGGGCATGGCGGCGATTTCGGCAACGTTCTTTGCGCTGGTCAAATCTGGCGACCGCATCCTCTTGCCCTCGGACGGCTACCACACGACGCGGGCTCTGGCGGAGCGTTTCCTGAAACCGCTCGGCATCGCCTGTGACGTGAGGCCGACATCGAGCATGCTCGACGGCGGCTTCGCCGGCTACCGGCTGGTCTTCGTCGAAACTCCCTCGAACCCAAGGCTGGATATCTGCGACATCGCCGCCGTCGCCAAGACCGCCCACGAACAAGGTGCGCTCCTCATCGTCGACAACACGACGATGACGCCCTTCGGCCAGCGCCCGCTCGACCTTGGCGCCGACATCGTGGTCTCGGCCGACACCAAGGCGATCAACGGTCACTCGGATGTGCTGTTCGGCCATGTCGCCAGCCGCGATCCGGATATTATCGCCAAGGTCAGGGACTGGCGAGAAACCGCCGGCGGCATTCCCGGGCCGTTCGAGGCCTGGCTCGTGCATCGCGGCCTTGAAACACTTGAGGTGCGGTACGATCGCATGTGCTCCTCGGCGGAAACGATCGCCCGCCGGCTCAAGGGGCATCGCGCCGTGAGCGGCTTGCGCTTTCCAGGCCTTGAGGGCGACCCCTCGCACAATCTGGCGCGTGCCCAGATGGAGCGCTTCGGCTTTCTCATCTCGTTCGAACTGGCTTCGGAAGAGAAGGCCGAGGATTTCATCAACAACTGCGCGCTGATTGAATCGGCGACCTCGTTTGGTGGCGTCCATACATCGGCCGAGCGGCGATCGAAGCGCGGCGATGCCGTGCCGCCCGGCTTCGTGCGGCTGGCCGTCGGCTGCGAGCCGGTGGAAGAGCTCTGGCAGGCGATCGAGGCGTCTTTGGACCGGCTTGGCGGCTGAGCGGCTCGGAGCGCTGTGGAGGAAAATGCCAGCTGGCCTGTAAGCCGGGTTCTGTATGGCCCCCACGCCTTGCGGCGCGGGAACGTGGCGGCCATTCATCTTGGGCGCATGTCGCCATGCGCCTCACGCAACCTACCCGGGCGGTGGGCCGGAAACAGCCCTCGAAGGTTTCCCTTCGCACCGCCCCTATTCGGTCTTGCTCCCGGTGGGGTTTGCCGTGCCGCTTCTGTTGCCAGTCGCGCGGTGGGCTCTTACCCCACCCTTTCACCCTTGCCGCGGCAAATGCCGCGGCGGTTTGCTTTCTGTGGCACTTTCCCTGGGGTCTCCCCCGCCGGCCGTTAGCCGGCACCGTGTCTCCATGGAGCCCGGACTTTCCTCACCCGCAGCCTTTCGGCTCTTGCGGGCGCGGCCGCCCGGCCAGCTGGCAAGGGCGTATAAAGGGATTCGCGCCTGAAAACGCAACAAAAAAGGCAACTGTCCCGCTTAGACAGGCGAACCGAGCGCTGCCATCTGCACCTTCACCTTGCTGCAATAGGCGGCCGAAATCGGATTCATCCGCGTCGCCCCATGTCCGGCATTGTATTTGAGGATGGTACCGCAGGTGGTGCCGCCACCTAGCCCCTGCGCCATGGCGAGGTACTTCATGCCGTATTTGATGTTGGTGTCGGGATCGAACAGTCCCTTGACCGAACCGGTATAGCCCATCATCCGGGCCGTCGCCGGCTTGATCTGCATCAGGCCGATCTCGCCGGCGCCGCCGACCATGTTGGGCCGGAAGTTGCTCTCGATCGTGATGACGGCCTTGGCCAGCGACACCGGCACGCCGTAGCTTGCCGCATAGCGGGCGATGATCGCCGAATATTGGCCGTCGCCAGTTGCCGAAGAAGACAAGGCGGGCTTTTCAGGACGGATGGAAGCTGTCGCGGTCAGGTCGATGGTTTGCCTGCTGCGCTTTGCGTAGCGTTTGAGTCTTGATTTGGCGGACCGCGCTGCGGCGGCTTTCTGCACCTTCGCCGGGGTAGCTCTCTTGGCCGTCGAAGTCTTGGCGCTTGGCGCAGCCTTGGGCTTTGAGGGGGTCGCAGCAAACCCATTGTCCGCCGCCCGGAGGCTCAGGGGGGCGCTGTTCGCTGGGCTGAAGGCAAAAGTCATCACTCCGGCAGCAACGGCTGCCGCTACAACGGTCAATCTTTGCATGTATTCCTGTTCTGTTAGAACCGCGCGAAGAATTTCACGCGGCGGGGCCAATCCAACACCGGAGCATCTTGGAGGGATAGATGCCCGACAACTTGCGGGAGATGCGTTTGGAGACCGAATTGGCGCCAATAAAGGCGAGGCAATTCACTTTGTATGACAAATTGTAATTTAGCCAGCTTGGCCGGCTATTTGGAAGAGGCTGCCTTTACCGCAGCCAACAGCCTTTGGAGCGTGCTGATCGTCGAACCGTCCGCCACGCCGTCGACGAGCCGCCGTCGAAAATGCCGCTGAAATGCCGCCACCACGATTTCCGTCTGGCGGTCGAAGACACCCGATATCTCGGCGCTGTAGCCGTAAAGCGCCAGCATCGATTGCAGGGCTTCCACGTCAGCACCTGCGTCGCCCGCCCTCAGCGCCGCGCCCGTCCTGATCGGAGCCGCGGGAACCAGATGGCCGACACCGGCGGCAAAGAGCGCCTTCCAGGGAAACTTCTCGCCCGGGTCGACCTTGCGTCCCGGCGCCACATCGGAATGCGCAAGCACCCTTTGCGGTGGAATGGAATGCCGGCCCGCGATCCCCGCGCATAAATCGATCACGGCCTTGACCTGCCGCTTCGGGAAGGTTTTGTAGCCCAGCGAATGCCCGGGGTTGACGATCTCGATGCCGACAGAGCAGGAGTTGATGTCGGTGCACCCGAACCATGAACTCTTGCCGGCATGCCAGGCGCGGTCGCTTTCGCGCACCATTTGCACGATGCGGCCGTCCTCATGCACAAGATAGTGCGAGGATACCTCGCTTGCCGGATCGCACAGCCAGGCCTCGGCCCCAGGCCCCGTCGGCATGCCGGTATAGTGCAGCACGATCATGTCGGGCCTGAGCGTCTCGCGTCGCGGACCGAAATTCGGCGATAGCCTGACCTCGGCACCCGGCTGGTCGGGCAAGAAACCGCTCATACGTGCCTGAGGCCCCGTTCGATCATCTCATAGGCGGCATTGATCGCAGCGACCCTTGTCGTGGCGATCTTGATGAATTCCTGCGGCAGGCCGCGCGCGATCAGCCGGTCGGGATGGTTATCGGAGATCAGCTTGCGATAACGCTTCCTGACCTCCTCGAATGGCTTCCCGCGTTCGACGCCGAGAACCACATAGGGATCGGCGGCGCCCAGATTGACGTGGCGCGCCAGGATCGCCTGGTAATGCGCCTCATCGATCTGAAAAATCTCGGCGATGCGATGCAGGAATTGCCCTTCCCTCTCGTGAACCAGGCCATCCGCCTTGGCGATGTGGAACAGCCCGTCGAGTATGTCTTCCAGCATCTTGCAATTCGCATGACCGGAACCGCAAAGCTGCGACATGCGCTGGGCGTAGATTTCAAATCCGGCAACATCGCGCTTGGCGAGGTCATAGAGGCGCGCCACATTGCGCGTTTCGCTCGGCGGCACCTCAAAGATTTCCTGGAAGGCGCGCACCTCGTCCTGGGTGACGATGCCGTCGGCCTTCGCCATCTTGGCCGAAAGCGCGATCATCGCCACCGAGAAGGCCACGCGCCGGCGTAGATCCGGGTCGCCCGAGTACATGGTCCGCACGGCCTCGACGACATCGCCGACGCCCGAGGACGCCGACGACGAAACACGAGCGATGAAGTCGCCGAGGCGGTCCCAAATCGACATGCGGCTTCTTAGTGCGAACCGGGCACCGCTATCAAGCCGGGACGATGCCGCAGGTCGAACGACTTTGAGGACAGTCCCGCCAAAAGGAAGGCCGGCACAGGGGCCGGCCTTCCTGATTTCAGTGGATGAACTTCTACTGCGCGGGCGCAGCAGGAGGTGTTGCCGGAGCCGGTTCAGCAGGCTTCGAAGGGTCAGGGGTGGCCGGCTTCATTGGCTGTTCGTTGGCCGGCGGGTTGGTGCTCTGCGTGGTGGTGTTGTCGGTGCTGCTGTCGCTGCAAGCCGCGACCCCCAGCAGGGCGAGCGCCGAAACAGACGCCAGAATAAGCTTCTTCATGGTATCTCTCCTTCAGAAAACGCTCACGTTTCGGTGAACGTCGCAGAGGAAATGCAGAAATCGGACCCGGGTTTCGTAACGTTGCGTTTCCATGTGTAACACCAAGCGCATGGTTGCCGGGGCCAAAACGGCGAACTAACAGGACGGGGTTTTCGCAGATAACGGATAAGCAGCATGCAGGACGCCGCAGCCAACAAATGGGATTTCTGGATCGACCGGGGCGGGACCTTCACCGACATCATCGGCCGCGATCCGCAAGGCCGACTGCATCCCCGGAAGCTTTTGTCGGAGAACCCTGAGGCCTATGCCGATGCCGCCATCCAGGGCATCCGCGAACTGCTTGGACTGAAAACCGGCGCCGCCATTCCCGCGGAGCGGATCGGCGATATAAAAATGGGCACCACTGTCGCTACCAACGCGCTGCTGGAGCGCAAGGGCGACCGCGTGCTGCTGCTCATCACCAGGGGTTTTCGCGACGCGCTGCGCATCGCCTATCAGGCGCGGCCGGATATTTTCTCCAAGGAGATCATCCTGCCCGAACAGCTCTATGAGCGGGTGGTAGAGATCGACGAGCGCGTGCGCGCGGACGGGTCCGTCGAGCGCCTGCTCGACATCGCCGCCTGCCGCCCGGCGATCGAGCAGGCCAAGGCCGACGGCATCGACGCGGTCGCCATCGTCTTCATGCACGCCTGGAAATATCCCGACCATGAAAAAGCAGTCGCGAAAGTCTGCCGCAAGATCGGCTTCAGCCAGATATCGGTCAGCCACGAGGTCTCGCCGCTGATCAAGCTGGTCGGTCGTGGCGACACCACGGTGGTCGACGCCTATCTGTCGCCGATCCTGTCACGCTACGTGCAAAGGGTGGCGGGAGAATTGGGCGCCGGCCCGCGGCTGATGTTCATGATGTCATCGGGCGGGTTGACCGCCGCCGACATGTTCCAGGGCAAGGATGCGCTGCTTTCCGGCCCGGCCGGCGGCGTCGTCGGCATGGTCGAGACGGCGAAGCTCGCCGGCTTCGACAAGGTCGTCGGCTTTGACATGGGCGGCACCTCGACCGACGTCGCCCATTATGACGGCGAATACGAGCGCGCCTTCGACACTGAAGTTGCCGGCGTGCGCATCCGCGCGCCGATGATGCGTATTCATACCGTCGCGGCCGGCGGTGGCTCGATCCTGCATTACGAGGCCGGTCGCTTCCGCGTCGGCCCGGACTCCGCCGGAGCCAATCCCGGCCCGGCCGCTTACCGACGCGGCGGCCCGCTCGCCGTCACCGACGCCAATGTCATGCTCGGCAAGCTGCAGCCCGATGTCTTCCCGGCGATCTTCGGCCCCGGTCAAGACCAGCCGCTCGACGTCGCCACCGTGCGCGAAAAATTCGCCGCTTTAGCCGCCGAGATCGGCGATGGACGCTCGCCCGAAGCGGTGGCCGAGGGTTTCGTCACCATCGCCGTCGAGAACATGGCCAACGCCATCAAGAAGATTTCGGTGCAGCGCGGTTACGATGTCACCGAATATCTCCTGAACTGTTTCGGTGGCGCCGGCGGCCAGCATGCCTGCCTTGTCGCCGATGCGCTCGGCATGGAAGCGGTGCTCATCCACCCCTTCTCCGGCTTGCTTTCGGCTTACGGCATCGGGCTGTCGACGGTTTTCGCCTCGCGCCAGCAGGCGTTGCTGAAGCCGCTCGCCGAAGAGTCCCGCTCCTCGATGGAAGAGCTGATTGCAGCACTTCACCAAGGCGTCATCGCCGAGCTTGCAGTGCAAGGCATTGCGCAAGACGCCATCGCCTCAAAGCCGGTCCTGCAGATCCGTTATGACGGCACCGACACAACTTTGCCGGTCAACTTCGAGCACGGCTCGATTTTTCGCGCCAGGAGCGATTTCGAGGCCGCCCATCGAGCGCAATTCGGCTTCGTCTACGAAGACAAGCCGATGATCGTCGAGGCAGTCGGCGTCGAAGGCAGCGATGTCGGGACCGCCGGCCGCGACGAAAGTGAATCAGGGCTCGAAGACCAGGTGGGAAGCCCCTGGCAGTCCCGGCAATTCTTCGCCGACGGCGCCTGGCGCGATGCCGGCATCTTCCGTCGCGAGGATTTGAAGCCCGGTCACAAGGTGGCCGGCCCCGCGCTCGTCATCGAGCCGAACCAGACTATCGTCGTCGAGCCGGGCTGGCAGGCCGAGATCACGGCCAGGAACCATGTGCTGCTGCGGCGTACAGAGAAAAAGGCCCGGCAGGCGGCGCTCGGCACCGAAGCCGATCCGGTGATGCTCGAGGTCTTCAACAACCTTTTCATGTCGATCGCCGAGCAGATGGGCGTCACGCTGCAGAACACCGCCTATTCCGTCAACATCAAGGAGCGACTGGACTTTTCCTGCGCCGTGTTCGACCGCCATGGCGCGCTGGTCGCCAACGCGCCGCACATGCCGGTGCATCTGGGGTCCATGGACCGCTCGGTCGAAACCGTCATCCGCCTGAATTCGGGCGATATCCATCCCGGCGACGTTTTTGCTCTCAACGCGCCCTACAATGGCGGCACGCATCTGCCCGACATCACCGTGGTGACGCCGGTGTTCGACGACGCACGCAAGGAAATCCTCTTCTGGGCGGCCTCGCGCGGCCACCATGCCGATGTCGGCGGCACGGCGCCCGGCTCGATGACGCCTTTGGCCACCACCGTCGACGAGGAAGGCGTGCTGTTCGACAATTTCCGCATCGTCGATCGCGGCCGCTTCCGCGAGGAGGAGCTCGAGGCGCTCCTCACCGACCATCCCTATCCTGCCCGCAATCCCGCCCAGAACATCGCCGACCTCAAGGCGCAGATCGCCGCCAACGAAAAGGGCGTGGCGGAGTTGCGCAAGATGGTCGCGCATTTTGGCCTCGCTGTCGTCGAGGCCTATATGGGCCATGTTCAGGACAATGCCGCCGAGAGCGTGCGCCGCGTGCTGGAAAGGCTGCCCGACAGTTCCGACTACGAGTATGCCACCGACACCGGCCAGGTGATCAAAGTGAAGATCACCGTCGATCGGCAAAGGCGCGACGCGACGGTCGATTTCACCGGCACCTCGAAGGTCATGAAGAACAATTTCAATGCGCCGGAGCCGGTGGCGCGAGCCGCTGTGCTCTATGTCTTCCGCGTCATGGTCGAGGACATGATCCCGATGAACGCCGGATGTCTCAGGCCGATCAACATCGTCATCCCCGACGGTTGCATGCTCAAACCCTCCTACCCTGCCGCCGTCGTCGCCGGCAATGTCGAGACCTCGCAGCATGTCACCAACGCGCTGTTCGGCGCCATGGGCGCGATGGCCAACGCGCAAGGCACAATGAACAATCTCACCTTCGGCAACCGGCAATACCAATATTATGAGACGATCTGCTCCGGCTCGCCGGCCGGCCAAATGAATTCGGGCCGCGGCTTTGCCGGTACCTCCGGCGTCCACACGCATATGACCAATTCGCGGCTTACCGATCCCGAAGTCCTGGAACTGCGCTTCCCGGTCGTGCTGGAAGACTTCCACATCCGGGATGGTTCCGGCGGCAAAGGCAAATGGAACGCCGGCAGCGGCACCAAACGCACGATCCGCTTCCTCGAAAAAATGGAATGCGCCATCCTCTCCTCGCACCGCAATCGCCCGCCGCAGGGTCTGAACGGCGGCGGCGACGGGGAGGCCGGCTCGACCAAGGTCAGACGCAACGACGGCTCGATCGAGGTGCTGAAGGCCTGCGACCAGACCACGCTCGACGCCGGCGAGGCCGTCATCGTCGTCACGCCGACGCCCGGCGGATTCGGCAAGGCCTAAGCTTAACGTCGGCAGCCTGTCACCCGCCTGTCACAACGCTGCGCTACCCGCTTGCGCCAATGCAAACGGGAATCAGCTTGCCATGTCGGATGTATCGGGAGAACTCGTTTTTCGACGCGGCAAGGAGGTTGGAAAAGCCGTCTACCAGAACCGCGCCCTGTCGAAGGACGGCATTTCCGAGCGGCTTTTCGCCTTCCTGTTTTCCGGCCTCGTCTATCCCCAGATCTGGGAAGACCCGGAGGTCGACATGGACGCCATGCAGCTTGGCGCCGGCCATCGCGTCGTCACAATCGCATCGGGCGGCTGCAACATTCTGGCTTACCTCACCCGTTCGCCGGCCCGGATCGACGCCGTCGACCTCAACGCCGCGCACATCGCGTTGAACCGCATGAAGCTGGAGGCGGTGCGCCATCTGCCCTCGCAGGGCGATCTGTTCCGTTTCTTCGGCGCAGCCGACACCAGCCACAACTCGGAAGCTTACGACCGCTTCATCGCGCCGCATCTCGACCCGGTCAGCCGTCACTACTGGGAGCGCAGGAACTGGCGCGGCCGCCGCCGCATCGCGGTTTTCGACCGCAACTTCTACCAGACCGGCCTGCTTGGCCTCTTCATCGCCATGGGCCATCGTGTGGCAAAACTGTTCGGTGTCGATCCGGCCGGCATCATGAAGGCCGAGAACATCGGCGAGCAGCGCCGTTTCTTTAACGAGGAACTGGCGCCGGTCTTCGACAAGAAGCTGCTGCGCTGGGCGACATCGCGCAAGGCCTCGCTTTTCGGTCTGGGTATCCCGCCGGCACAGTACGACTCGCTGATCACGTCCGGCGACGGTTCGATGGCGAGCGTCTTGAAGGCGCGGCTGGAGAAGCTCGCCTGCGATTTCCCGCTGAAGAACAACTATTTCGCCTGGCAGGCCTTTGCCCGCCGCTATCCGCAGCCCGGCGAGGCAGCCCTGCCCGCCTATCTGGAACAGCGCAACTACAAGACGATCCGCGCCAACACCGAACGCGTCTCCATCCATCATGCCAACTTGATCAAATTCCTCGCCGGCAAGGATGCGGGCTCGGTCGATCGCTTCGTCCTGCTCGATGCCCAGGACTGGATGACCGACGACCTGCTCAACGATCTGTGGACCGAGATCACCCGCACGGCCTCGGTTGGCGCGCGCGTGATCTTCCGCACCGCGGCCGAGCCCAGCCTGCTGCCGGGCCGCGTCTCGGGTTCCCTGCTCGGCCAGTGGCGCTACGAAGCCGAGGCCTCGCGCGAATTCTCGGCCAGGGACCGCTCGGCGATCTATGGCGGCTTCCATCTCTATGTGAAGCGCGCCGCATGAGCACGACGGAGCTGCCGGTCCGCCATGCCGAACTGATGGATGGCGTCTATCGCTGGCAGCGCCATATCTACGACATCACCCGCAAATACTACCTGCTCGGCCGCGACCGGCTGATAGCGGGGCTCGACGTGCCGCAAGGCGGTACCGTGCTCGAGCTCGGCTGCGGTACCGGCCGCAACATCGTACTTGCCGCCCGGAGCTATCCGGACGCCCGCTTCTTCGGTTTGGATATCTCGGCCGAGATGCTGGACACGGCAAACGCGGCCATCGCTCGCGAAGGTCTCTCCGACAAGGTCAAACTGGCGCGCGGCGACGCCACGGATTTCGATCCCGCGGCGCTCTTCGGCGCACGGCATTTCGACCGTGTCTTCATATCCTATTCGTTGTCAATGATCCCCGGCTGGGAGAAGACCGTGTCGGCCGCGCTTGCCGCGCTCGCGCCCGGCGGCTCGCTGCATGTCGTCGATTTCGGCCAGCAGGAAGATCTGCCAAACTGGTTCCGGGCCTTGCTGCGCGGCTGGCTGCGGAAATTCCATGTCACACCGCGCGCCTCGCTGCGCGACGTCCTTGACTCGGAGTCGGAACGGACCGGCGCAACCTTCCGTTTCAGAACGCTTTATCGCGGCTATGCCTGGCTCGGCGTCATCGGAGCTCGAATGTAGAGAGCCTTACTGGTGTAAAGCTTTCACCAGCGCGGCCACCATCGCCTGCGGCCGATAGCCGAGCTTGGCAGGTGTCAGCCCGAGCCGTACCACCACCAATTGCTCCGACGGAATGATGGCCACTGTCTGGCCGTCATGGCCTTCCATCCAGTAGGTGTCCTTGGGCAGGCCGGCGGCAGCGCCCGCACCCGGATTCTCCTCATCGCCCGGACCCTCGATCCACACCTGGCCGTTGCCGTAAACCTTCGAGGCCGGCGCCGGCTGCCGCATCCAATCGACGAAGCCGGTGGGCAGGATCTGTGCGCCGTTCCAGACACCGCCCTGCAGAAGGAACTGGCCGAAGCGGGCCCAGTCGTGCGCCGTGGCATAGAGATAGGACGAGCCGACGAAAGTGCCCCGCTCGTCCGTTTCGAGCACCGCGCTGCGCATACCGAGCGGCTCGAACAGCGCCGTGCGTGGCCAGCTCAGCGCCTTCGCCTTGTCGCCGATTGCCTCCTGCCACAGCCGCGACAGCATGACGGCCGTGCCGCTCGAATAGGAAAATGCCTTGCCCACCTCGCCGCCGAGCGGCTTGGCCTCGGCAAAGCCCGCCATGTCCGGCTCGAGATAGAGCATGCGCGTCACGTCGGCGACGTCGCCATAATCCTCGTTGAACTCCAGCCCGCTCGACATCGCCATCATGTCGGCAAGGCTGATCGCCGCCCGACCGTCGGCCTTCCACGGCGAGAACAGGCCCTTCTTGTCGAGAGCCATCTTGCCGTCCTTGACCAGCGTGCCGACGATCGCGGCATTCACCGTCTTGGTCATCGACCAGCCGAGCAGCGGCGTCTTGGCCGAAAAACCCTCGCCATAGCGTTCCGCGACGATGCGGCCGTTCTTCACCACCGCGACCGCGCGCATGCCAGTCCCGACCATCGCGGCATCGTCGACGATCTTCGTGACCGCGGGGTTTTGCAGGGCGTCCACCCTTTCGCCCTCCGGCCAGAGCGCATCCTGCGAGGTCACCGCCAGAGGCTCGATGTGGACGGAGGTCTGCCGCGCCTTGCCGGTGTCGCCATCCGGAACCGACGCGCAGCCGACCCCGTCGCGCTCTACGGCGACGCTCTTGCCAAGCATCCAAAGCAGGCCCGCCGAAACAAGGCCCCTTTCCTTGTCGACGGATACCTTCATCAGCTTGAGCAGCGGATGGCCCGGCGCCTGCACATCGACGGCCAGCACTTCATTCGGGTCGCGGCCGGCGATGAACACGTTGGAGCAGACGATCTTGGCCGCATAGCCCGAGCCGACACGGATCAGTTCGGGCGGCGCAAAGTAGAGCCAGGCGAAGAGCGCGACCACCGCCAGCACAATGAGGCCGAGCAGCCATTTGATGAACTTCACGACAGCCCGCATCTTTCCGCCCTTGGATTTCCGGTTCGCTTTATGTCATCGATTTGCCGCCATTGCTTCTCCAAAATCATGGTCGATGTCGAGCGCCGTCAATGGATTATCAACCATGTTCGGCGATGAACGGAGAGACTGGGCGGTCCTGTGGGGCGATCGTCCGGAGGGGCGCGCGGAAGCGACCACCATCAGTGAAGGACCCATCAGCGGCCGGCTGATCCCGGCTCGGGGGATATCATGCGCCGTCTTGCGGCCATCCTGATGCTTACGCTGTTGAGCGCCTGCTCGACCGTGGACGATCTATCGCCGCTGGCGCCCTCATCGCAGACGGTCGCCCTGCGCGCGCCCCGTTTCGAAGATTCCAAACCGCATGAATGGGACAGCGGCGCGCCGTGGAATTATGCGGTCCACGGCACCGACGTCTCAAAATACCAGACCTCGGTTGACTGGCCGACGGCCAAGGCCAGCGGCATCTCCTTCGCCTTCATCAAGGCGACCGAAGGCGGCGATCGCTTCGACGATTATTTCAACGAGCACTGGGCACGCACCAAGGCCGTCGGAATCCCGCGCGCGGCCTATCATTTCTTCTATTTCTGCACCCCGGCCGCCACCCAGGCGCGCTGGTTCATCGCCAATGTTCCGAAAGATCCGTCGGCGATGCCGCCGGTGCTCGACATGGAATGGAACCCGAAGTCGCCGACCTGCCGACTGCGCCCCGATCCCGCGACGGTGCGCAGCGAGATGACTACCTTTCTCGAGATCGTCGAGCGCCATTATGGCAAGAAGCCGATCATCTATACATCGCTCGACTTCTTCGATGACAATAACCTGGCGACGTTCCGCGGCTACCCTTACTGGCTGCGCTCGGTCGCCGGCCATCCGCGCCAGAAGTATGGCAGCCATCCTTTCACCTTTTGGCAGTACACCGGAACCGGCATCGTGCCCGGCATGACCGGCAAGTCCGACATCAATGTTTTCAACGGCTCGGAAGCCGCCTGGAACAAGTGGCTGCGGCAGAACACCCGTTGACATCGGCCCCCTTGCCTGCTTTCGACATGGCGGGCGGTGATAGTTGCAACCGCTGGCGATGCGGAGCGGCGCACCCCACCGGGGTGCCGCACGGCGCTCCTGAATTTTGAAATCTACGCATGATGCGTCCGCACCCGGCCGTGATCATGCCCCGGTCTCGTAAGGGAAGCGATGCGATTGCGCGTTGAAATCCTGGCGGCGCTGCTGGTCGGCGCTTTCGCTTGGCCTGCGGCGGCGCAGGAATGCGGCGGCGATTTCGAAGCGTGGAAACAGGGCGTGGCAGCGGAAGCCAAGGCAGCCGGCGTCGGCGCCGTTGGCCTGGAGGCGCTGGAAAATGCCGCGATCGATGAGAAGGTGCTGGCGCGCGACCGAGCTCAAGGGGTGTTCGCCCAGACCTTCACCCAATTCTCGAACCGCATGATCTCGGCCTATCGCCTGAAGCAGGGCGCGGCCAACCTCAAGAAATATGCCGACGTCTTCGCGCGCGCCGACAGGGAATTCGGCGTGCAGCCGGCCGTCATCACAGCGTTCTGGGGACTGGAGACGGATTTCGGCGCCGTGCAGGGCGATTTCCACACGCTGGACGCGCTGGTCACCCTTGCGCACGACTGCCGCCGCCCTCAGTTGTTCCGGCCGCAATTGGTGCCGTTGCTGACCTTGATCGACCGCGGCGTGCTGCCGGCCGATGTCAAGGGCGCCTGGGCCGGCGAGATCGGCCAGACGCAGATTCTGCCGACCGACTATCTCGCCCGCGGCGTCGACGGCGACGGCGACGGCAAGGTCGATCTCCGGAACAGCGTGGCGGACGTGATCATGACCACGGCCGACAAAATCCTGTCGCGCGGCTGGAAGCGCCACCAGCCCTGGGTCGAGGAGGTGCGTGTTCCCGACGACATGCCTTGGGACCAGACCGGCCGCACCAACAAGCTGCCGCTGTCGCAATGGGCCCAATGGGGCGTGACCAATCCGGACGGCACGCCGCTCGTCGACAACGGCCTGAAGGCCGGGCTCGCCTTGCCCATGGGTCGCAAGGGTCCAGCCTTCCTGACCTACGATAATTTCGACGTTTATCTGGAATGGAACCAGTCCTTCACTTACGCGCTCACCGCTGCGGTGCTGGCGACCCGTCTGGCCGGGGCGCCGCAATTCGACCCGCGCACGCCCGAGCCCGGCCTCAACGGTGACCAGATGAAGGCCCTGCAGACCAAGCTTGAGGCCAAGGGCTACGATGTCGGCACGGTCGACGGTATCCTCGGCACGAATACCCGCGAAGCGATCCGCAAGGAGCAGATGCGCCTGGGCATGGCCGTGGACGGTTGGCCGACGCCGGAATTGCTGGCGAAATTGTAGCACCCTGTCCTTCTCCCACAAGGGGAGAAGGGGGAGCTCAATCCGCCATCGTCTCCAAGCTTGCGAAACCTTGCGGCGCGTCGCCCTCGTCGAACGGCGTCGTCACCTCCACGAACGTGTCGGGATAGAACCCGTTGAATCGCGTCCTCAGCGACAGCGAGTAGGCGCCGATATGGCCGATCTCGATCCAGTCGCCGGTGTCGACCGTTTCCGGCAGCCAGAACGGCCTCGACAATATGTCGACGGAATCGCACGTTGCGCCGCAGACCTTGAACGGCACGACCGTCTTGTCGCTGCCATTGCGCGTGCGGATCGCCGGATCGGGAATGAAGCGCGCCGGCAGCGTGATCTTGCCGGTCCATGAATCTGAGAGCGACGCCCAGATGCCGTCATTGATGTAGAGCCTTTTGCCCTTGCGCAAGAGCACGCGCACGATCAGGGACAGGCAGCGCGCCACGATCACGCGGCCGGGTTCGGCGACCAGCGGCATCTCGTCGAACTGGTATTCCTTGAGGTCGCCGGCCAGCCGCGACATGAGCTGGCCGAGTGACGGCATCTCGATGTGCTTGCGGTTGGGATCGTGGCCGTACTCAGCCGGGAAGCCGCCGCCCACGTCGAGCCCGGCTATGTCGAAGGTCAGTCGGTTGCGCACCCAGTCGGCAGAGGCCAGCGCGCGCTCGTAGGTGTCGGGGTCCTCGATCTGGCTGCCGACATGGAAGCACAGCCCGACCTTGTAGCCGGTACGGTTGAGCCGCTCGGCAAGCTCCACCGCATTGGCGGGACCGGCGCCGAATTTCTTCGACAGCTCATAAGCCGCGTGGCCTTTGGTCTGGATGCGCACGAAGACGGTGAGAGCGCCGGGATCGATGTCGAGCGCACGCACCACGCGCGTCAGCTTGGTGATCTCGTCCTCATGATCGAGCGAAATCACGCGGATGCCGTATTTCTCCAACGCCAGCTTGATGTCCGACTGCGCCTTGATCGGATGCATGTAGAGCATTTCGGCCTCGGGCGAGACCGCCCGCACAGCGGCGAACTCGCCGGGCGAGGCGACGTCGAAGGCGCTCACGCCGGCCTCGACCAGCGTCTTCAGCACGATCTGCTCGCCATTGGTCTTGACCGCATAGGCGGTCTTGCCCGGGAACATGCCCATGAACTGCAAAGCATCGGCCTTGAGCACCTGCGGGCGGAAGCAATAGACCGGATCGTCCGGACGAAGCGCCAGTGCCGCCTCGCGGGCATTTTCGAATCGCTGCATGGAGGAATCCTTGATCTCGGCGCGCACAATTAATCCTAGCTAGCCGCCAAAGAAAACAGTTCTGTGTCTCGCCTTCGCCTGCGAGCGGCCGCACCCTTTGCGCCACGCTAAACCACTGGTCAGGTTTCGGGTGGCCCTTGCCACCGAACCGTATATCGGTTGGAGCTGGTTCGGGGATTGAGGGAGCGATCGGGGTGGGAGGGGTGACGACATGACGATGGCGGCTGGCGCCGCGCCAACACGCGGACCGATGACGCTCAGGGATTGGGCGCAGCTCCTGCTGCTCGGCGCGATCTGGGGCGGGTCCTTCTTCTTTGCCCGCATTGCCGTGGCGGAGATCCATCCTTTGGCGCTGGTGCTGTTTCGCGTCGCCATCGCGGCGGCCGCGCTTCAGCTCTATCTGGCGATCCGCGGCCCGTCCTTCCGTCTCGCCTTTCCCCACGCCGGCCTGTTCTTCCTGCTGGCGTTGGCCAACAATGTCATTCCGTTTTCGCTGATCTTCGCCGGCCAGACCGAGCTCGGCGCCGGTATTGCCTCTGTGCTCAATGCCACGACGCCATTTTGGACGCTGCTCCTCGCCAATGCGCTCACCGCTGACGAAAAACTGTCCTGGAACAAGCTGGCCGGCGTCTCGCTCGGCGTTGCAGGAACAGCTGTCATGATCGGTCCTGGTTTGGCTGACGGTCTCGGCGAGCCGGTCTGGGCCAAGTTCGCGCTGATCGGCGCCTCGGTGTCCTACGCGATTGCCCTGATGATCGCGCGCCGCTTCAAGGGGGTGCCAGCGCCGGTCATCGCCACCGGGCAACTGACCGCATCGACCATCATCATGATCCCCGTCGTGCTGATTGCCTACGGCCCGACTGGACTGTTTTCGGTCTCGCCGCCGGTCTGGGCCGCGGTGCTCGGGCTGGCCCTGCTCTCCACAGCCTTTGCCTACATCCTCTATTTCAACCTCGTTGCCTCGGCCGGCGCCACCAACGCCTCGCTGGTCACTTTGATCGTACCGGTGAGTGCCATGCTGCTCGGATTCCTGTTTCTGGGCGAGCGGCTGCAGCTCTTCGAAATGGGCGGCATGGCGCTGATCGGAGTCGGTCTGATCACCATTGACGGGCGCCTGTTCGGCCGATGGTAGCGGTGCCATGCCACGGCTTCGCCATAATTTATTCACAAACCCTTGGATCGATTTTTGCCGAAGAGTTTCAATGGCTAACGGCAAATTCGAGGTCGCAAATTCCACAATCGCGTCGCAATGCAGCACATTTTCCGCTTGCCTGTGACCCAAATGACTCTAGATTCCGGCCATAGCTCTTAAGAGGAGGCTATGGCATGGGACTGACGAGGCCAATCAACGCATTGATGATTTGTGCTGCGTTTGCATTCATCGGCGCCCTTATCATGGGCGTTCTTCCCTGACCCGCCGAAGCCAGGAAGACCAACACCGAGGATGAGTCCAACCGATTCGAAAAGGCCGGGTTCCGCCCGGCCTTTTCCGTTTCAATCATTGTTTTGGATGCATGTCGTTTCGCAAAACCGCTGCACACTTTTCGGCGAGTTTGATCAGGCCGCGGCCGAGCCGGCCGCTTCCGCCTCATGCGAGCGGATGCCGATCATGTGGCAGACGGCGAAGACCAGATCGGCACGGTTCATCGTGTAGAAATGGAAATCGCCGACGCCGCGCTCGACCAGATCATGGACCTGCTCTGCCGCGACCGCTGAGGCCACCAGTGCATGCGTTTGCGGATCGTTCTCCAGCCCTTCGAAGCGCTCGGCCAGCCACGCCGGCACTAGCGCGCCGCAGCGGGCGGAAAAATTGGCGACCTGGGTGAAGTTGTGCACGGGCAGGATACCCGGCACGATCGGAATGTAGATGCCGGCGCGGCGCGCGCGCTCGACATAGCGCTCGTAGAGGTCGTTGTCGAAGAAGAACTGGGTGATCGCCCGCGTCGCGCCATTGTCGACCTTGCGCTTCAGCATGTCGATGTCGGTGGCGAAGTCCGGGCTTTCCGGATGCTTTTCCGGATAGGCCGAGACCGAGATGTCGAAATCGCCGACGCTCTTCAGCGCCCCGACCAGTTCGGCGCCGTTGGCATAACCATTGGGATGCGGACGATAGGCGGTTCCCACACCTGCGGCCGGATCGCCGCGCAAGGCGACGAAACGCGTGACGCCAAAGTCGGCGAATTCCTGGATGACGGCGTCGACCTGATGCCGGGCCGCGTCGACGCAGGTCATATGCGCCGCCGGCGTCAGCGTCGTCTCGTTGAGAATGCGCTTCACGGTGCGCGCCGTGCGCTCCCGGGTCGAGCCGCCGGCACCGTAGGTCACCGAGACGAAGCGCGGCTTGAGCGGCTCGAGCCTTGTGACGGTGTCCCAGAGCCTTGCTTCCATCTCATCCGTTTTGGGCGGGAAGAACTCGAACGAAACCCGGACCTTGTCGCCAATATCGGGGCGGCGGGAAAAGCGGAACTGGTTCATCAGGCTGTTTCCCTTGCTGGAAGTGTGTCGTTGGACGGATCGGCGATCAGCAGGCGGCGATCGCGACCCAACCAGAGCTTGACGGTGAGTCTCGCCTCGGCCTGGCCGCGCGGCTCGAATTCCTGGCTCTCTTCGAGGTCAAGCCCAGCCTCCTCGAACCAGTCGGCGATCTGCCGGTCGGAAAAGCCGAGCCGCATATGCGCGTGCTGGTCGCGCAGGAACTCCAGATTGTGAGGCGCGAAATCGACGATCACCAGCCTGCCGGACGGACGCAACAGCCTCGCCGCCTCGCCGATGGCGCGGGCCGGATCGTCGAGATAGTGCAGAACCTGGTGGATGGTGACGAGATCGAAGGCGTTGCGCTCGACGGGCGGCGAAAAGATGTCGCCCTGGCGCACCTGCGCATTGGCGACGCCGGCCTTGTCGAGATTGGCGCGCGCCACGGTCAGCATCTCGCGCGACATGTCGATGCCGACGCCGCGCCGGTAGAGCGGCGCGAAGATCTCCAGCAGCCTGCCCGTTCCGGTTCCGAGGTCGAGCATCGACTGGAACGGCCGTTTGCCGACAAGCTTGAGCAATGCCGCTTCCACCGCGCGATCCGGCACATGCAGCGAGCGGATGCGATCCCAACTGGCGGCGTTCTCGGAAAAATACTCCGCGGCCCGGTCCTGCCGCTTGCGCTTGACAGCGGCCAGCCGCTCCAGGTCGCGCACCACCTGCGGATCGGCCTCGCGCACGCCCGAGACCAGCCGCTGAACGAAATCGCGCGAGCTGTCTGTGTCCGACAGCCTGAAAAAGGCCCAGGACCCTTCCTGGTAGCGGCCGATCAGCCCGGCATCGAGCAGCAACTTCAGATGCCGTGAGACGCGCGGCTGCGACTGGCCAAGGATTTCGGTAAGGTCGGAGACCGTGAGATCCCCGCGCGACAGCAGCACCAGAATGCGCAGGCGGCTGGATTCGGCAGCCGCCTTCAATGTATCTACCATCGTGTCGAGCGTGACATGCATGAAAGGCTCTCGCTGAAAGATATAAAGATATGTTTATGTCGAATTTGAAAGCCTGGCAAGCGCTATGTCGCTCCCTGACAAGAAAATGGCGCAGCCATGATCCGCGCATTGCGGGCCGTGCGTCCGCGGATTGATTGAACGATGTTCGAGAGACGCGAGGACGAGACGCTCCTGGAAAACGACCCGGCCGATCTGCCGCCGGACGGCCATCTCGTCTTCATCGGCCGGATCTCCTCCCCTTGGACGAGCCGCGAGGATTGTCCCAAGAACATGCGCGCCGCCCGCGAGACCGGCCGGACTGCGGCCATCCTGATCGACAAGCCCTACCGCCGGGGGCTGCAGAACCTCGATCGCGCCAGCCACATCGTCATCCTGTCCTGGCTCGATCATGCCCCACGGAATCTGATTGTTCAAAAACCGCGCCATGCGGCTGAGCCGAAAGGGGTTTTCTCGCTACGTTCCCCTGCCCGGCCGAACCCTGTCGGCCTGCACATCGCCAAGCCCGTCGCGCTCGATATTGAGGAGGGCCGGATCGAGATCGACGCCATCGACGTGCTCGACGGCACGCCGGTCGTCGACATCAAGCCCTACTATGCGTCGACCGATGCCTTCCCTGAGGCGGCCATTGCCGGACGCGAGGAGAAATGAGCGCGCCGACCGGCCGCCGCCGCGCGATTGCCAAGGCGCTCACCGCGCTCTTGCCGCTCGCCCCCTATTCCGACATGGAAAAAATCCGCGCCGATGCCGGAGCCGTGCATATGAAGAGCTTGCCGCCGACAATCGCGGTGTGGCTGGCAACCATCGCGCATGTCCGCCACACCCATACCGACTATGACAAACTGCTGGCCGAAGGCTATGACCGCGACTCGGCACGCTTCTTTGTCATCGACGAGACCAATGAGGTGCTGACCCGCTGGCGCGCGACGCGGCTGCTGGAAGAGGATGACGAGGACGAGTAAAGCACAGGCTAGGCTAGACAGCGCCGTTGGCCTGGCTCTTACTTCATTCGAAGCGGGACGCTAGCCTGCCTTTCCACAACGACGAAGAAGGAGCGAAATGAGCCAAGCCGCCCCCGCGCCTGCCGCGCCACTACCCGTTCTGTCAGAGCGTCATCTCGATCCGCATGCCTATCCCAACGGCGTCGCTTACCTCGATGGACAATATCTGCCGATGTCGCAGGCAAAGGTGTCGGTGCTGGACTGGGGCTTTCTGCATTCCGACGCCACTTACGACACGGTCCATGTCTGGGACGGCCGCTTTTTCCGTCTCGATCTGCATCTCGACCGTTTCTTCGGCGGGCTGGAAAAGCTTCGCATGATCATCCCGTTCGACCGCGACGGCGTTGCCGAAATCCTGCACAATTGCGTCGCGCTGTCCGGCCATCGCGCCGCCTATGTCGAGATGCTGTGCACGCGCGGCGCCTCGCCGACCTTCAGCCGCGATCCGCGTCAGGCGATCAACCGGTTCATGGCTTTCGCCGTCCCCTTCGGCTCGGTCGCCAATGCCGAACAATTGCGAAGCGGCCTCCACGTCGCGATCAGCGACAAGGTCCGTATCCCACCTGCCTCGATCGATCCCTCGATCAAGAACTATCATTGGCTGGACCTGGTGCGCGGGCTCTACGACGCTTATGACCGCGGCGCCGACACCGCGCTGGTCCTCGACTTCAACGGAAACCTCGCCGAAGGTCCAGGCTTCAACGTGTTCTGTGTCAGGGCAGGCAAATTGACCACGCCCGCCGTCGGCGTGCTGCCCGGCATAACGCGCCGCACCGTGTTTGACCTGTGCGCCGAGGCGGGACTGCCCGCGGTTGCCGCGGATGTCAGCGTGGCCGCGCTCAAGTCAGCCGACGAAGTCTTCATCACCTCGACGGCCGGCGGCATCATGCCCGTCACGATGATCGACGGTGCTCCGGTTGCCGATGGCAAGGTCGGTGCGATCACTGAGCGTCTGATGCGCCTCTACTGGCAAAAGCACGAGGATCCGGCCTGGTCGAGCGCAGTGCGCTACGGATGACAACCAAAGCCACTCCAACAGTTCACTCAGAGCGAGACTTGAACCGGCGATATCCAAAGCCGAAGCCCGATCACGCGCGATAGATCCACTGCTCCGGCACCCGCACCGAAATCTCTTCGCCGGTCCTGATGATGCCGGGTTTTTCGACCCAGGCGACCAGACCGCGCAGCCTCTTCGCCGTCTTCGGAAACAGCAAGGCCGTCGCGTCGCGATCCGCCGCGTTGACATGTTGGGCGATCGATTGCCCGGCGACCCGGCAGGGCTTGTTCTGGCCGTCGATCTTGATCGTCACGCCGCCCTTGAAGAACAACAGCGACCCCGCCGGCAGCATCGAAAGATGCGGCAGGCCTTCGATCATCAGGTTGGCGCCGATCCATTCCGCCTTGATCTCCTCGAGGCCCATGCAGTGGGCGACGATGGCGAGCTCATCCGCGGCGACGAGCGACAATTGCCGCTCGTTGCGCATTTCGGTGCCGCGCGGGTACCAGGGCTCGCGCCCGCCGGAGCGCCGCGTCGCGCCGGCATGGAAGTCACCCTCGATCCCGTCGAAGCCAAGGCGCAATTCGTCCACGGGCCTTGTCTCGAAATGATCGGACGGCGCGGCATAGAGTGCCGCTGCCAATGCTGTCAGCTTGCGGCCGGCGACGATGTCGGCCGTCGGCTCCGCCGACGGAAAAAGCTCTAGGTTCGTTTCCTGCATAGCGTTGGTCTAGAGACGCTCGGCTACTCGGTCCAGTCGAAAGCGCTGATGATCCGATCACAGCGCTTGATGGCGATCACGACTTTCTTACCTGAAGATGCCGCACGCTTTCACATTCCGCCGCATTGCCGCCGCGCCGGCGGCGTAAATGGCGGCGCGAACTTGGGAGGGTTCAGATCATGCAGGTTCAACATGCGATCGCCGCGCTCTGGTTGGCCTGGGTGGTGTCTTGGGTGCTGGCCGCCGCGTGGGCCGATCCAGCGCAAAAGCGCGCGGACTTCAAGGCTGAGGCCCGTTACCGGGTTCTCTGGCTGGCCGGCACCTTTCAGCTGTTCGCGCCGGCGCACGGCTATGTCGGCCGATTGCGGCTGTGGACGCCGACGCTTGCCGAGGGCTGGATCTGCGTCGCCCTGATCGCGATCGGCATCGCTTTCGCCTGGTGGGCGCGCTTGCATCTCGGTCGGCTGTGGTCGGGCACCGTCACCGCCAAAGCCGATCACCGCGTGGTCGACAGCGGTCCCTATCGGCTGGTCCGCCACCCGATCTACACCGGCCTGCTGGTGTCGATCCTCGCCACCATGGCAGCCAAGGGCACTGTCTGGGGTGTTGCCGGCGCTGCCCTGCTGCTTGTCGGCATCGTCGTCAAGGCCAGGCTGGAAGAGAGCTTCCTGCGCGGCGAGCTCGGCCCCGCCTATGACGACTATGCCAGACGCGTGCCGATGCTGGTGCCGTTCGTCCCCGCCTGAGCCGGTTTACAACATCCTCAGCAGCGCGCCGCCGATCGAATAGCCGGCGCCGAAGGCGCAGAGCAGGCCGAAATCGCCGGCCTTCATGTCCGCATGATTTTCGGACAGTGCCACGATGGCGCCGGCGCCCGCCGTGTTGCCGAGGCGTTCCAGCACCATCGGCGCGCGGTCGTGGTCGACATCGTGGCCGAAGGCGAGTTTGAGAATCATCGCATTCATGCGCGCATTGGCCTGATGCAGCCAGAAGCGGCGGATGCCTTGCGGCGTCAGACCATGCTCGGCCAGGAACTCGACGATGAATTTGTGGCCCGCGACCGTGACTTCCTTGAACACCTTGTTGCCGACCTGCTTGATCAGATTGCCCTCGAGTTTGATCTGGTAGGGATCGTCCTGGGCAGTGCGGGTGTGGTAGCCGAGATTGGTGCGGATGTTGTTCGACATTTGCGTCCAAGTGCGCGTGTCGAGCACCTCGAAGCGTCCCGGCCGCTTCTCGCCCTGGTCGAGCCCTTCGACGATCATGGCGACCGAGGCGTCGCCGAAGATGAAATGCGTCTGTCGGTCGCGGAAGTTGAGATGGCCGGTGATGATTTCGGGCGTCGACACCAGGATGCGCTTGTGCGCCCCTGCCCTGACAAGGTTGACCGCGATGTGCAGCGCCGCCGCGGCGGAAGAGCAGCCGAGCCCCATGTCGAAGCCGGCGCCCTTGGTGCCCAGGGCCTGCTGCATCTCGATGGCGATCGCCGGATAAGGCCGCTGATGATGCGAGGCCGAGCAGATCACCAGATCGATGTCCGAGCCTTCCACGCCGGCATGGGCGATGGCTTTTTTGGCCGAAGCGATGCCGAACTCCGCCTGCAGCGACAGTACGTCGTCCGGCCGGGCCGGAATGCGCGGCGCCATGCGGGTCGGATCGAGGATGCCTTCGCGTTCGATTACATGGCGGGTCTGCACGCCCGAGGCATGGACGATGAAGTCGCTGTTCGACTTCTGCAGCAGCGTCTCGCCTGTGACGGCGCGGCGCGCATTCTCAGTGTCGACCCAGCTGTTGAAGCTTTCGACCAGCTCTTCATTGGTGATGACAGGCTCGGGGATTTCGGCGCCGATGCCGCTGATGATGACGCGATGCATGTCCAATCCGTCCGAGGCACGGCCTTTGTGCCGGAGCGCGCTACCCTTGTCGCATTTGGCCGGTTTATGCCAGCCTAAATCGCAGTTCCGGCTATCGCGATGAGTTGACCGGAAACGGTCAGGCCCGCTTGGCAATGATGAAGATGCGCGGGAAGCGCAGCAGCACCTTGCCGTTCGCCGTCTTCGGATAGGCCTTTGCGATCTTTGCGGTGTAGCTTTCGAGGAATGTCTTTCTCTCGTCCGCGTCGAGCGGATCGAGGAACGGCTTCAGCCCCGTCGCCTTGACCCATTCGACGATCGCTTCGGCATTGGCCAACGGATGATTGTAGATCGTGTGCCAGATATCCACGCGATCGGCGAGCGGCGACAGAAGATCGTAGTAGAAGGAAACCGCGGGCAGCGGCGCGCGGGCGGCACTCCTGAGCTTGGCCGAGAACGGCATCTCGGCCGCGGTGTCGCGCATCAACCGATGCGAGGGTTCGCCAAGATTATCAGGCATCTGGATGGCCAAGGCGCCGCCCGGCGCGAGCAGCCCGATCAGCCGCTGGAACACCGCCGGATGCTCCGGCAGCCATTGAAAGACCGCGTTTGCGAAGATCACGTCGACGGGCTGTGCCGGCTGCCATGCGGAAGCATCGGCTAGAGCGAAATTCACGTTGGGCAGCCGCGCCTTCGCCTTCTCGATCATGTCGGGTGAGGTGTCGAAGCCGCTGACCTCCGCATCCGGCCAGCGCTCGACTAGCAGCTCCGTCGAGTTGCCCGGACCGCAGCCGATATCGACGACGCGGCGCGGGAAATCGACCGGGACTTGTGCTGCCAGGTCCCGCGCGGGCCGCGTGCGCTCGTCCTCGAACTTCAGATATTGGGCGGCGGACCAGTCAGCCATTTCAGAACCTCATATTTGTTCGCCGCCCATGGACTTTGCTACCGCGTCAGCCGCTTGTGCGTCATGCGGTGCGGGGTTGCCGCTTCCGCGCCCAGGCGGCGCAGCTTGTCCTTCTCATATTCCTCGAAGTTGCCTTCGAACCATTCGACATGCGCGTCGCCCTCGAAGGCGAGCATGTGGGTCGCCATGCGGTCGAGGAACATGCGGTCGTGGCTGATGATCACCGCGCAACCGGCATAGGCTTCGAGCGCATCTTCCAGCGCGCCCAGCGTTTCGGTGTCGAGATCGTTGGTCGGTTCGTCGAGCAGCAGCACATTGCCGCCGCCCTTCAGCATCTTGGCCAGATGCACGCGGTTGCGCTGGCCGCCGGAAAGATTGCCGACCTTCTGCTGCTGGTCGCCGCCGCGGAAGTTGAAGGACGAGCAGTAAGCGCGGCTGTTGACCTCGTGCTTGCCGAGCTTGATGACCTCGGCGCCGCCCGAGATCTCTTCCCAAACCGTCTTGTTCGGGTCGAGCGCGTCGCGGCTCTGGTCGACATAGCCGAGCTTCACAGTCTCGCCCTTGCGGATCGAGCCGGCATCCGGTGTTTCCTGGCCGGTGATCATCTTGAACAACGTCGTCTTGCCGGCGCCGTTCGGGCCGATGACGCCGACGATGCCACCCGGCGGCAGTTTGAACGACAAATCCTCGATCAAAAGCTCGTCGGCAAAGCCCTTGTTGAGGCCCTCGACCTCGATGACGACATTGCCGAGGCGCTCGCTCGACGGGATGACGATCTGCGTGTCGGTCGGCTTGCGGTTCTGCGACTGCTCGACCAATTCCTCATAGGCCTTGATGCGCGCCTTGGACTTGGTCTGGCGCGCCTTCGGCGAGGATTGGATCCATTCGCGCTCGCGCCAGATCGCCTTCTGGCGGGCGTCGTCCTCGCGCCCTTCCTGGATCAGGCGCTTGGCCTTGGCGTCGAGATATCTGGTGTAGTTGCCCTCGTAGGGAATGCCGCGGCCGCGGTCGAGCTCGAGAATCCAGCCGGTGACGTTGTCGAGGAAGTAGCGGTCGTGGGTGATGATCAGCACCGAGCCCGGATAGTCGCGCAGGTGCTTTTCCAGCCACTGCGTGGTCTCGGCGTCGAGATGGTTGGTCGGCTCGTCGAGCAGCAACAGGTCGGGCTGCTCGAGCAGCAGCCGGCAGAGCGCCACGCGGCGCCGCTCGCCGCCCGACAGGTTGGTCACTTCTGAATCGGCCGGCGGGCACTGCAGGGCGTCCATCGCCATCTCGACCTGCTGCTCGAGATCCCACAGGTTCAGCCGGTCCATCTCGTCCTGCAGCTTGGCCGACTCGTCCGCCGTCTCGTCGGAATAGTTCATCATCAGCTCGTTATAGCGCTCGATGATGGCGGTCTTCCTGGCGACGCCGTCCATGACGTTTTCACGCACGGTCTTGCTGTTGTCGAGCTGCGGCTCCTGAGCGAGATAGCCCACGGTCGCGCCTTCGGCCAGCCACGCCTCGCCCTGAAACTCCTTGTCGAGCCCGGCCATGATGCGCAGGATGGTCGACTTGCCCGAACCGTTGGGGCCGAGGATGCCGATCTTGGCGTCCGGATAGAAGGACAGGTGGATGTTATCGAGCACCTTCTTGGTGCCGTAGGCCTTCGACAGGCCTGACATGTGATAGATGAACTGGCGAGCCACGCGCGCTTTCCCTGAAACTGAACTGTCGAATTGGGTGGAGTTGCGCGCTATGTAGGCGATGAAGCGCCGAACGGCAATCGCTTTCGGCACGCCGCGATCTTCACCAGCCGGCGATCATGCTCGGTTCGGCGGCCAGATCCGGGCCTGGCACGCGCCCTATTGGAACCCTATCGCGTCGACCGTGCCCTTCGGGCAGCCCGCCTTGCTCGTCGGCGCCGAGGCGATCAGCAGGCTGGCGAGCTTGCTGTCGGGGCCGATCGGACCGGAGAGACCGAGCGTCAGCTCGCCGATCAACCGCCTTCCGCTCGACGGATCGACAAGGCAGGAGACGCGCACGCGGTCGCCGGCGCCCTTGCCGAAGGCCTGGTCGAAGGCATTGCGGATCTGCTCCGATGTCAGCTGCTTGCCGATGTTTTTGACGAAGAGATCGCGCACCGGCGAGGCGTTCACCGCGCGCATCAGATTGAGCGCGTCGGAGAAATACTCCTGCTGGCTCTTGCCGTAGCAGGTGCCGTGCTTGATCCATTCATGGCGCTCCAGCTTGGACGCCGTGCCCGGCATCATCTGGTCGAGCTCAGCGCGCGTGTTGGCGTCGAGTTCGACGGGCGGCAAATCCCCCCAATGCGCGGGATTGTCGTTGGCCTTGTCGCCCGCCGACACCTGGCAATAGAAATTGCCGTTCGGCTGCGGCCACAGCCCATGCAGCGTGAAGTGCGAAGCGTCGAATTCGTTGGGATTCTGCGCCTTGCATTCGGGTTTGTTGGCCTTGGTCTCACAGAATGCGGGCTGCCAGCTCAGCGCGAACACATATTCAGGCTTGCCGGAACCAGGTTGCGACGGCTTCATCGGATCGGCCGGCGAGGGCGTGGCGGACGCGCTGCTGCCGGTGACATGACCGCAGCCGATCTTCACCCAGCGTCGCTCCGGATCGGCGCCAGGAACCTGGATGAGATAATGGGTGGGCTCGTCCTTGTTGCCTGCCAGAAGCTGATAGGTCTGTCCCGCTTCGGTAGACACGTTGCCGGAGTTCTTGCCGCTCCTGATGGCTTGCGTTGCCGGACAGGCGCTGTCGGCCACGAAGGTGCCGCTCATCTTCACATCGGCCTGAGCCGCGCCGGCGCCAACCAGGGCCAGAACAACCGAACCCCATACTGCCCAAACCCGCATTCCCGCTCTCCCGGCGATCATCGAACCGTATCGGATTCGCCACATTAGAACAGGCGACGTGTCAGAATTGCGATCTTTGTCGTCGCGCGAAAATAATCCCCAGGAGAGCGATAAGCGCACTCCACATGGCTCGAAAGGATCGCGCTCTCTTGACGCAGCCGAAGCCCTCGCCCATCAGTCGCCAAGGGAGCGAGACATGCCATTCGACAAGCAGACCAGGCTGGCCTCACCGACCGGGGCCGACCTCAACCTCTATGTGAGACATGCGCAAATATCCCCGCGCGCCGTCATCCAGATCAATCACGGCTTGGCCGAGCATGCGGCGCGTTACGCCCGCTTTGCCGACTTCCTCTGCGCGCGCGGCTTCCATGTCTACGCCCATGACCATCGCGGCCATGGCGCGACAAAGGCGCCCGATGCGCCGCTCGGCCGGTTCGCCGATACCGACGGCATCGCCAAGGTGATTGCCGATGTCGGCGCGGTGCATGATCTGATCGCCGTTGAACATCCGGGATTGCCGGTCATCGCTTTTGGACATTCGCTCGGCGCCTCGATCGCGCTGAATTTCGTGCTCCGCCATTCCGATCGCGTCCATGCCGCAGCGATCTGGAACGGCAATTTCTCGCAAGGCCTGCTCGGCCGGCTGGCCCTGGCCATCCTGGGCTGGGAAAGGATGCGGCTGGGCTCCGACGTGCCATCTCGGCTGCTGCCCAAGCTGACCTTCCAGGCCTGGGGCAAGGCCGTGCCCAATCACCGGACCTTGTTCGACTGGCTGTCGCGCGATCCGGTCGAGGTCGACAAATACATCGCCGACCCGCTCTGCGGCTGGGATGCCTCCGTCTCCATGTGGCGCGATGTGGTCAACCTGGCGCTCTACGCCGGCAGGGATTCGAGCTTCGCCGGCGTGCGCCGCGACCTCTTCGTCAATCTGATCGGCGGCGAGAAGGATCCGGCATCGGACTACGGCAAAGCGGTTCACCACCTTGCCCGGCGTATGGACAAAATGGGCTTTTCGAATCTGGTTTCAAAGGTTTACGCCGACACCCGCCACGAGAGCCTGAACGAGGTCAACCGCGACATCATCATGAATGATTTCGCCGCCTGGGCGGATCATACGCTGAAACCCTAGCGGCATTGGCCCATTGCATGGGTCGTGACAGGGGCGACCTCTGTTGGTAGACGCTGCGCTTTCGACCACTCACGGTGATCCATGGCTGAACCCCCGCTGAAAGGCATCCGCGTCATCGAACTCGCTCGCATCCTGGCAGGCCCCTGGGCCGGGCAGCTGCTCGCCGATCTCGGCGCCGATGTCATCAAGGTCGAGAGCCCGGACGGCGGCGACGACACCCGCAAATGGGGCCCGCCCTTCGTCATGAGCCATGACGGCGAGAACCTTTCGGCGGCTTATTATCATTCCTGCAATCGCGGCAAGCGCTCGATTGCCATCGATTTCTCCAAGCCCGAAGGCGCCGAAACGCTCCGCCGCCTCGTCGCCACGGCCGACGTGCTGATCGAGAACTTCAAGCTCGGCGGTCTCAAGAAATACGGGCTCGACTATGAGAGCCTGAAGAGGATCAACCCGCGTCTCGTCTATTGCTCGATCACCGGCTTTGGCCAGGACGGGCCGTACGCGCCCCGCGCGGGGTACGATTTCATCATCCAGGCCATGGCCGGCATGATGTCGATCACCGGCGAGGCCGGCCGCGAGCCGCAAAAGGCAGGCGTCGCCATCTCCGACCTGTTCACTGGGCTTTATTCGGTGATCGCCATCCAGGCGGCGCTCCGCCACGCAGAAAGGACCGGTGAAGGCCAGCATATCGACATGGCGCTCTTCGACAGCCAGATCTCGGCGCTCGGCAACCAGAACCTCAACTATCTGGTCTCCGGCAAGTCGCCCGAGCAGATGGGCAACGCGCATATGAACATCGCGCCTTACGAGGTGCTGCCGGTCAAGGACGGCCATATCATCCTGGCGGTCGGCAATGACGGACAATTCACCAAGTTCTGCGCAGTGGTCGGGCTGACCGAGTTGCCCGCCGATTCCGATTTCGCCACCAACCCCGCCCGCGTCGCCAATCGCGCAAAGCTGCGCGAGCGGATCATCGAGACGCTGAGCACGTGGAATCGCGATCCGCTGCTGGCGAAGCTCGAGGCGGCCGGCGTGCCGGCAAGCCCGATCAACACGATCGGCCAGATGTTCGCCGATCCGCAGACGATCGCGCGCGGCATGCGGCTCGACCTGGACGACGGTCATGGCAATTTGCTGCCTTCGGTACGTGCGCCGATGGTGATGTCCGGCACGCCGCTCGTCTATGAGCGCCCCTCGCCGCGTCTCGGCGAGCACACTGAGGAAATCCTTGCCGAACTGGAGAGAGCAGCGAAATGAAAACCGGCGGACAATTGATCGTCGAGGCGCTCGAAGCGAACGGCACCGACCGCATCTTCTGCGTTCCAGGCGAATCCTATCTGGCGGTGCTCGACGCGCTGCATGACTCGCCGATCCGTACCATCGTCTGCCGTCAGGAAGGCGGAGCGGCGATGATGGCCGACTGCCAGGGGCGCCTGACCGGCAAGCCCGGGATATGCTTTGTCACCCGCGGCCCCGGCGCCACCAACGCTTCGGCCGGCATTCATATCGCCATGCAGGATTCGGTGCCGCTGATCCTGTTCATCGGCCAGGTCGCCAGTCACGCCAAGGAGCGCGAGGCTTTTCAGGAGGTCGACTACAAGCGCTTCTTCGGCGACATCGCCAAATGGGTGGTCGAGATCGACGATGCCTCGCGCATCCCGGAATTCGTCACCCGCGCCTTCGCGGTGGCGACGTCGGGCCGACCTGGTCCGGTCGTCATCTCGCTGCCCGAGGACATGCTGACCAGCGAGGTCGAGGCCCCACCGGCGCTGGCTCATACGCCGGTCGAAACAAGCCCCGGTGAAGCCGAACTCGACCGGCTTGAGGCCCTGCTCAATGCCGCCAAACGGCCAATTGCCATCCTGGGCGGCACGCGCTGGGATTTTCAAGCGGTTCAAGACGTCACCCGGATCGCCGAGGCGTGGTCACTGCCGGTCGGCTGCTCGTTCCGCCGCCAGATGCTGTTCGACCACTTGCATCCGAACTATGCCGGCGATGTCGGCATCGGCATCAATCCGAAGCTGGCTGCAGCGATCAAGCAGGCAGACCTGGTGCTGCTCATCGGCGGCCGCATGGGCGAGATGCCGTCCTCGGACTATACGCTGTTGAAAAGCCCATACCCCGACCAGATGCTGGTGCATGTCCACGCCGACGCCGGCGAGCTTGGCCGCGTCTATCGGCCGACCCTGGCGATCAACGCCTCCCCCACCGCCTTCGTGCGGGCTTTCGCCAGACGCAAAGGTTCGGCCGCGCCCGGTTGGGCGGCGGAGACGGCAAAGCTGCATGCCGCCTATCTCGAATGGTCGACGCCGCCTCAGACCGGCCCCGGCGCCGTCCAGATGGGGCCGATCATGACCTATCTGGAAAAGGCGCTCCCGGAAGACGCCATCCTCACCAACGGCGCCGGCAACTACGCCACCTGGGTGCATCGCTTCCACCGCTTCCGCCGCTTCGCCACGCAGGCGGCGCCGACTTCCGGCTCGATGGGCTACGGCACGCCGGCCGCGGTCGCGGCCAAGGCCCTGTACCCGGATCGCGAGGTCATCGCGTTTGCCGGCGACGGCTGCTTTCTGATGAACGGGCAGGAGTTCGCGACCGCCGTGCAATACGACCTGCCGATCATCGTGGTGGTCGTCAACAACGGCATCTACGGCACGATCCGCATGCATCAGGAGCGGGAATATCCGAGCCGCGTCGTGGCGACCGATCTCAAGAACCCGGATTTCGCCGCCCTCGCCCGCGCCTATGGCGGTCATGGCGAGACCGTCGAAAAGACCGAAGACTTTGCGCCGGCCTTCGAACGCGCACGCGCCAGCGGCAAACCGGCGATCGTCGAGATCAGGCTCGATCCCGAAGCCATTACGCCGACCCGCACGCTGACACAGATACGCGACAAGTCCTGATCCGGCAGAACGAGGCGGTCGCCCCTCGTTGCCTGAGGAAACTCCGCTACATCGATCCGCCGGCTTTCTCGATCTGGCCGCGGATCTCGCCGTCCGGATTCGCCTTGGTGTGGACGTTGACGTAGTACTTGCCGGCCTCGAGGTCGGCCGCCTGCGCGTCGGTCAGCGTCGCCGATCCCTTGATCGGGCTCTTGAGCTTCTTGAATGGGATCACCGGAGGTGCGTTTTCACCCGACGCGGCCGGCCCGTGAATGTGAGCAGCCGTCGCAGGTCCGCTGAGGCCGGAATATTTGACGTTCCAGCTGAGCTTCTTCTTGGCGGTGTCGAAGGTGAATGTGGCGGTTCCCTTGCCTTTGGTGGTGACGGGCGGGCTCTGCTGGCTGCCGTCGAGCGTCGCATTGTACTTCACAGTTTCGGCCAAGGCCGGAGATGCGAGCAGCAAAGCAGTCGAGACAGCAAAGGCCGAAAGCATCGGCCATGATTGGATGCGCATTGGAGAACCTCCTTGGCTGGCGCGCATCCGCCCCGCCGCGGCTCCCCCGGCGCGCGGATGCCCCACTGCAACGGTTGGCAGGCCGCTTGTATCCCTGCACACGGATATTTTACCACAGCAAAGAAAAAGGGGCGGTCACCCGCCCCCGTTAAGTCTCGACTGGCGAGGTCGACCTTACTTGATCGCCTTGTCGGTTATCGCGGTCGTATAGGCGCCCGACGGCTCCTTCGCGATGATCTTCTGGTCGAGCAGCGCCTTGGCGGTGCGCTCATAGGTGGCCGGATCGAGCTTGCCGTCGGCATTGTCGATCAGCTTGGCGACTTCGCCCATCATGCGCTTCTGATGGTTCTCGTCCTGGCCGCCATTATCCATGACGATCTCGGCCGCCTCATCCGAATTGTCGACGGCGTATTTCCAGCCCTTCATCGAGGCGCGCACGAAGCGCACCATCTTGTCCTCGAAGGCCGGATCCTTGAGCTTGTTCTCCAGCGCGTAGAGGCCGTCCTCGAGCAGGTCGTTGCCCATGGCCGAATAGTTGAAGACGGTGAGCTGCTCCGGCTTGTAGCCGGCGTCGATCAGCTGCCAGTACTCGTTATAGGTCATGACCGAGATGCAGTCCGCCTGCTTCTGGATCAGCGGCTGCACGTCAAAGCTTTGCTTCAGCACGGTGACGCCGTCCTTGCCGCCGTCGGTCTTGAGGCCGAGCTTGTTCATCCAGGCATAGAACGGGTACTCGTTGCCGAAGAACCAGACGCCGAGGGTGTGGCCCTTGAAGT
This sequence comes from Mesorhizobium sp. WSM3868, assembly GCF_002294785.1. Lineage (NCBI taxonomy): Bacteria > Pseudomonadati > Pseudomonadota > Alphaproteobacteria > Hyphomicrobiales > Phyllobacteriaceae > Mesorhizobium > Mesorhizobium sp. WSM3868. Next base: position 135,283 of record NZ_NSGB01000013.1, read on the forward strand.
CGGCTTCGGTCTTGATCGGGCCGTCCTTCGGGCAGACCAGCTCCATGCCGGCTTTCTTGAACGGCTGGGCAATGTTGACCAGCGGCACGCCTTTTTCACGGGCGGCCAACGCGCCGCCCATCCAGTCGACGATCACATCGGCGCCGCCGCCGGCGATCACCTGCTCGGGCGCGATATCCGGCCCGCCCGGCTTGATGTCGACGTCGAGCCCTTCGGCCTCGTAGAAGCCCTTGGCCTTGGCGACGTAGTAGCCGGCGAACTGGGCCTGCGTGACCCATTTCAGCTGCAGCGTCACCTTGTCGGCCGCCATCGCTTGGAAAGCGGCCAGCGACATCGCCCCGGCCAGAGCAGAAATTACCAGTCTTTTCATGTTTTTACCCTCTGAAGTTAGCACCCAAACCCACAGCCCCTATCCACCACGGACAGAGGGATGCCAAAACGTGACGGCTCTCTCGACAAGAGCGACCACGCCATAAAAGACCGAACCCGCAAGTGCTGCAACTGCGATTTCGGCCCAGACCATGTCGATGTTCATCCGCCCGACTTCCGTCGAAATGCGGAATCCCATGCCGACCACGGGCGTGCCGAAGAACTCCGCGACGATGGCGCCGATCAGCGCCAGCGTCGAGTTGATCTTCAGCGCATTGAAGATGAACGGCATTGCCGCCGGCAGCCCCAGCTTCAGCAAGGTCGGCCAGTAGCCCGACGCATAAGTGCGCATCAAATCGCGCTCCATGTGGCCGGAGGCGGCAAGCCCCGCGACGGTGTTCACCAGCATCGGGAAGAAGGTCATGATGATGACGACCGCCGCCTTGGACGGCCAGTCGAAGCCGAACCACATCACCATGATCGGCGCGACGCCGATGATCGGCAGCGCCGATACCATGTTGCCGATCGGCAGCAGCCCGCGTCTGAGGAACGGCACACGGTCGGCAAGGATGGCGACGACGAAGCCGGCGAGATTGCCGACGATGTACCCGATCAGCACTGCCTTGAAGATCGTCTGCCGCACGTCCGATCCCAGGATCGGCAGCGAGTTGGCGATGCGCGCGCCGATGGCGCTCGGCGGCGGCAAAAGGATGAAGGGAATGCCGGCGCCGCGCGTCACCGCTTCCCAGATGATCAGGATCCAGGCGCCGAAGATCGCCGGAATGATCAGCCGCAGCGCCGTTTTGGCCCCGCTGGCTGCCGGCCGTAGCGAGGACAACAGCGCGACGCAGCGCCAGGCAAGCAACCAGGCGGCCGCGAGAACCAGAAAGTACGGCGCCAGTGCCGTGCCCTCGAAGCCTCCGATGCCCTTGACCAGAAGCCACGCTGCGACATGGGCGCCGATGAACAGGACAACGGCTTCGATAAGTAGCGCGAGTCTCACCGTCGAAACCAGCGCCGCGATCAGCAGCAATCCGAGGATGAGACCTTTGGTGCCCATATACGGGTAGGCAACCGTCGCGGCAGGCTCGGCCAGCGCAGCCGCTTCCGGTGTCGACATCGCGCCGAGCGCGAAGGCGACGACGCAAAGAAGGATCGCCAGCACCGCTTGCCAGGATGGTTTCAGCCAGGTCATGCCGGCCTCCCGCCCATGGCGCGGTCGACCAGGCGGCCAGCGATGCCGACCACCATGACCAGAAGCGCGGCAACCACCGAGCCCGCAACCAGCGCCGACCAGATGTCGATCGTCTGGCTGTAATAGGCGCCGGAAAGCAGCTTGGCGCCGATGCCGGCGACAGCACCCGTCGGCAATTCGCCGACGATGGCGCCGACCAGGCTCGCCGCCACCGCCACCTTCATCGACGTGAACAGGAACGGCACCGATGCCGGGACGCGCAGCTTCCAGAAGGTCTGCGAGGCGCTGGCATTATAAGTGTGCATCAGGTCGAGATGCATGAGCTCGGGCGAGCGCAATCCCTTCACCATGCCGACCGCAACCGGAAAGAACGACAGATAGGTCGAGATCAGCGCCTTCGGGATCAGCCCGGTGATGCCGATGGCCGCCAGCACCACGATGATCATCGGCGCCACCGCCAGGATGGGAATGGTCTGCGAGGCGATGATCCATGGCATCAGGCTGCGGTCGAGCGTCGTCACATGCACGATGCCGACGGCGATCACGATGCCGAGCGCCGTGCCGAAAGCAAAGCCGAGCAGCGTCGAGGACAGCGTCACCCAGGCATTGTAGACAAGACTGCGGTTCGAGGTGATGCCGCGCAGGAAGGTGTTCTCGAAGAAGTTCACCGCCACCTGGTGCGGCGCCGGCAGCGTCGGCTTCGGCTGCGACAATGTCTTGCCGATGAATTCGACCGTGCCGGGGGTTTCGTTGGCTCTGGCGTCGAGATCGCGCTGGAACGGCGCATTGAGGATGACGGCGAAGGCATACCAGAGCACCACCACGCCGGCGAGGATTGAGGTGACCGGGATGATCTTGGAACGGAAGGAGTCCATTTAGCAGGCCTTCCCCCGGCGCAACGGCAGCACGCGGCGCTGCGTGTTTTTCGTCATCATAGGGCGGAGCAAGGAGCGAAGCGACGCGGCGCAGACCCTAGGATCCATGCCGTTACCTCGACGCTCCGCTGTGACGCAGAATACGGCTCCGTGCGCCGCGCTCAGCTCGTCGGGTATTCTGAGCCGCTTACGGCCTTCGGCCGAGGTCACGGCATGGATCCTAGGGTCTGCGCTCCGCTTCGCGTCGCTCCGCCCTAGGATGACGAAATCACGGCGGTCGGCTCCCGCCACGCGCGCGGCTTCGCGCTTGCTCCGCCCCAGGATGTCGAAGCAGCGGGTGTCCGTCCGCTGGCAAGCACCCTCAATCATCATAGCTGTGCCCCGCCCTCAACCCGTCGCGCACGCGCGCGGCGATCGCCAGGAATTCCGGCGTCTCGCGGATGTCGAGCGGCCGCTTCCTGGGCAAGGTAGATTCGATCACGTCGGTGACGCGGCCCGGCCGCGGCGACATCACCACGATGCGGGTCGAGAGATAGACCGCCTCGGGAATCGAATGGGTCACGAAGCAGATCGTCTTGTTGGTCGAATCCCAGAGTTCGAGAAGCTGTTCGTTCAGATGGTCGCGCACGATCTCGTCGAGCGCGCCGAAGGGCTCGTCCATCAAAAGCAAATCGGCGTCGAAGGCGAGCGCGCGCGCGATCGAGGCGCGCTGCTGCATGCCGCCGGACAGCTGCCAGGGATACTTCTTCTCGAAGCCGGAGAGGTTGACGAGTTCGAGGGTGCGCTTGATGCGTTCCGCCTGCTCGGCCTGGCTGAGGCCGATGATTTCCAGCGGCAGCGCCACATTGCGCTCGATCGTACGCCAAGGAAACAACGCCGCCGCCTGGAAGACATAGCCGTAAGCCCGCTTCTCGCGCGCCTGCTCCGGCGAAATCCCATTGACGGAGATCGTTCCCGAGGTCGGCTTCTCCAGATCGGCGATGACGCGCAGCAAGGTTGTCTTGCCGCAGCCGGAGGGGCCGATGAAGGAGACGAACTCACCCTTGCCGATGGTGAGATCGACATTGGACAGCGCCTGCACCGGACCGTCGTTGGTCTGGAAGGTGAGGCCGAGCTTGCTTGCCGAAACGACGGCTGGCGACTGTCCGCTCATCGGCAGAAACCTGTCTTTCGCAGCCGCTGCCGCGCCGGCCGGAATCCGGTTGATTTTACGATTGCCTTGCTTTCCACTCGTCCAGTCCCACTTGATCGACGCCCGGAGCCTTGCCGATGTCGCCTAAACCCACATGCCATCTTATTCGCCCTGAAAGCACTTATGAAGGCAAGCAAGGCTTGAGCTATTTCGCCGGTATTGCCGCCGAAACCGTCGGCTCCTCCGGCATTTGTATGCATCTTCTCACCATGCCGCCCGGCGCCCGCGCCAAGGCGCATATGCATGAGAACCACGAGACCGCGATCTATGTGCTCTCCGGCGAGGTCCATACCTGGTATGGTGACCGGCTCGAGCATCACAAAGTCGTCCAGGCCGGCGACCTGTTCTACATTCCGGCGGGAGTTCCGCATCTGCCCGCCAATCTGAGCGGTGCGCCCTCTTCGGCGGTCATCGCCCGCACCGATCCCAACGAGCAGGAAAGCGTGGTCCTGATGCCGGAACTGGATGCGTTGGTTGCCTGAAGTCGACGGGACCGCCGTCATTTGCACCGGGAGACTTCTCCCATTGCCTTGCCGTCCTTATCGGCGATCACCAGTCTCTTGGCGTTCTTGGCGCTGCGCTTGATGATGAACTGAGCCGGCGACTGCCCCTCCTCGCCTTCCGCCTCGCACTGCGCCGTCACCATAAGAGAGCCATCCGCCTGGGGTCTCTTGTCGGTAAAGGTGCAGGCGCTGGCGACCGTGACGAGCGCCTCGCTGGTCAACAGCAGCATGTCCTCGGCATAGACCTCCTGGCCGTTCTTGTTGATGCAGCCGGATTTGTTGCCCCAGGGCTTGGAGAGATCGATGCCGGCGGCGAAAGCTTGGCCGGCGGCCAGCAGCACGGCTGCCCCGGTCAGAAGGTGAGTTGCGCGCACGCTCAAACTCCGGTCGCCGGAATGCCGGTGCGCTCCACCTTGCGCGGTGCGCTGATCTCCTTCCAGGTCGAAAGCGCGCGGCTGACGGCGGCGTTCGGTTCGCGCGCCACGAACTCCCCGTGCCCGACCTTGGCCTTGACGTCCGCTTCTTCGATCGACAGTTCGCCGCGCGAAAAGACGAAGCGCGGCAGCCCTGTCACCTCGAAACCCTCAAAGACGTTGTAGTCGATCACCGACTGCTGGTTCTTGGCCGTGATCGTCTTCTTGCGCTTCGGGTCCCAGACCACGATGTCGGCATCCGCGCCTTCGACGATCGCGCCCTTCTTCGGATACATGTTGAGGATCTTGGCGATGTTGGTCGAGGTCACCGCGACGAACTCGTTCATCGTCAGCCGACCGGTGTTGACGCCGGTCGTCCAAAGCACGGGCAAACGATCCTCGAGGCCGCCGGTGCCGTTCGGGATCTTGGTGAAGTCGCCGACGCCGTTGCGCTTCTGCTTGGTGGTGAAGGAGCAGTGGTCTGTCGCCACCACCTGCAGCGATCCGGCCTGCAGGCCCGCCCACAGCGAATCCTGGTGCCACTTGCTGCGGAAAGGCGGGCTCATCACGCGCCGCGCCGCATGGTCCCAGTCCTTGTTGAAATATTCGCTCTCGTCGAGCGTCAGGTGCTGGATCAGCGGCTCGCCATAGACGCGCATGCCCTTCTGGCGTGCCCGGCGGATGGCTTCATGGCTCTGCTCGCAGGAGACATGCACGACATAGAGCGGCACGCCCGCCATGTCGGCGATCATGATGGCGCGGTTTGTCGCCTCGCCTTCCACTTCGGGCGGACGCGAATAGGCATGCCCCTCGGGGCCGTTATTGCCGGCGGCAAGCAGCTTCTGCGAGAGTGCCGCGACCACGTCGCCATTTTCGGCATGGACCAGCGGCAGCGCGCCGAGATCGGCGCAGCGCTGGAACGAGGAATACATCTCGTCGTCGTCGACCATCAGCGCGCCCTTGTAGGCCATGAAGTGCTTGAACGAGGTGATGCCCCTGTCGACGACGGTCGCCATCTCGTCGAAGACCTGCTTGCCCCACCAAGTGATCGCCATGTGGAAGGAATAGTCGCAGGCAGCCTTCGAGGTCTTGTTGTCCCACATCTGCAGCGCCTCCAGCAGCGACTGCTGCGGCGCCGGCAGGCAGAAATCGACGACCATGGTCGTGCCGCCGGAAAGCGCCGCGCGCGTGCCGGATTCGAAATCGTCGGCCGAATAGGTGCCCATGAAGGGCATTTCGAGATGGGTGTGCGGATCGATGCCGCCCGGCATGACATAGCAGCCCGTGGCGTCGAACTCGTGATCGCCATGCAGGTTCGAGCCGATGGCGATGATCTTGCCGTGCTGCATCAGCACGTCGGCTTTCCACGTGCGGTCGGCGGTGACGATGGTGCCGTTCTTGATGACTTTGGTCATATCTGTTCCCCTGATCTTTTCGCGCTTCTTTGCGAGCGGCTTTTTCGAGGTGATTTCTATTCGGTCATTCGACGATTCCTGCCGTCTCGACCACCGCGTGGAACAGCACATCGGCGCCTGCCGCCGCCCATTCCTTGGAGATGTCCTCGGCCTCGTTGTGGCTGAGCCCGCCGACACAGGGACACATGACCATGGTCGCCGGCGCGACCTTGGCCGCCCAGCAGGCGTCGTGGCCGGCACCGGATATGATGTTCATGTGGCTGTAGCCCAGCTTCTCGGCGGCGGTGCGGACACGGCCGACCAGCGTCGGATCGAAGGTCACCGGATCGAAATGGCCGACCGCCTCGACGGCGCATTTCACGCCGAGCGGCTCGCAGATCTTCGGCGCCTCCTTCTCGATGCGGGCGCGCATGCCGTCGAGCTTCGCCTTATCGGGCGAGCGGATATCGACAGTGAAGATCACAGTGCCCGGCAAAACGTTGCGGGAGTTGGGCGAGAACTTCACCTGGCCTACACCGCCGACGGCGCCAGGCTGGTTCTCCATCGCGACCGTCTGCACCATCTCCAGGATGCGGGCCATGGCCAACCCCGCATTGACGCGCATGTTCATCGGGGTCGAGCCGGTATGCGCCTCCCTGCCGGTCAGCGTGAATTCCAGCCACCACAGGCCCTGGCAGTGGGTCACCACGCCGATCTGCTTGTTCTCGGCCTCGAGGATGGGCCCCTGCTCGATATGGTACTCGAAATAGGCGTGCATCTTGCGCGCGCCGACCGTCTCGTCGCCGACCCAACCGATCCGCTTCAGCTCGTCGCCGAAGCTCAGGCCGTCGAGATCCTTGCGGGCATAGGCATAGTCCTGCGTGTGAACGCGTGCGAACACGCCGGAGGCGAGCATGGCCGGCGCGAAACGGGCTCCCTCCTCGTTCGTCCAGTTGGTGACGACGATCGGATGTTTGGTCTTGATGCCGAGATCGTTGAGCGAGCGCACGACCTCGAGGCCAGAGAGCACGCCGAGCACGCCGTCATATTTGCCGCCGGTGGGCTGGGTATCGAGATGGGAACCGACATAGATCGGCAGTGCGTCCGGATCGGTGCCGGGCCGCGTCATGAACATGGTGCCCATCTGGTCCACGCCCATCGTGAGCCCGGCCTCGTCGCACCAGGACTTGAACAGTTCGCGGCCTTGCTTGTCGGAATCGGTCAGCGTCTGGCGATTGTTGCCCCCGGCGATGCCGGGGCCGATCTTCGCCATCTCCATGATGGAATCCCACAAACGGTCTGAATTGATTCGCAGATTCTCGCCGGGGGCGGCCATTCAAAGTCCTCTCATTTCAGGTCTCCGGTCGGGCGGCGGTTCCCGTCGCCGCCCGAACGGTTTGAGCAGTTAGTCTATCGAGCGCAGAACATCGCGAACATGGTCGATCAGTTCGTTGATCTGGCCCTTGGTGATGATCAGCGGCGGCGACAGCGCGATGATGTCGCCGGTTGTGCGGATCAGAGCGCCGCGTTCGAACGCTTTGACGAAGGCCGAGAAGGCCCGCTTGGTCGGGCTACCGGCGATCGGCGCCAGCTCGATCGCGCCGATCAGGCCGATATTGCGGATGTCGATGACATGCGGCTCGCCCTTCAGCGAATGCAGCGCGTCTTCCCAGTAAGGCGCCAGCTCCTCGCCTCGGCTTAGCAGGCCTTCATCCTTATAGGTGTCCAAAGTGCCGAGAGCCGCGGCGCAGGCGATCGGATTGCCCGAATAGGTGTAGCCGTGGAAGAACTCGATCATGTGCTCCGGGCCGTTCATGAAGGCGTCGTGGATTTCCTTCTTCACGAAAACCGCGCCCATCGGGATGACGCCGTTGGAGACGCCCTTGGCCGTCGTCATGATATCCGGCGTGACGCCGAAATAATCGGCGGCGAATGGCGCGCCAAGACGGCCGAAGCCGGTGATCACTTCATCGAAGATCAACAATATGCCGTGCTTGGTGCAGATTTCTCGAAGCTTCTGCAGGTAGCCTTTCGGCGGCAGGATGACGCCGGTCGAGCCTGCGACCGGCTCGACGATGACCGCAGCGATGGTCGAGGCGTCATGCAGGGTGACGAGACGCTCCAGCTCGTTCGCCAGTTCGGCGCCGTGCTCAGGCACGCCCTTCGAGAAGGCGTTCTTCTCCGGCAGGTGGGTGTGCGGCAGATGGTCGACGCCGCCGAGCAGCGTGCCGAACATCTTGCGGTTGGCGACGATGCCCCCGACCGAAATGCCGCCGAAATTGACGCCGTGATAGCCGCGCTCGCGGCCGATCAGCCGGGTGCGCGAGCCCTCGCCGCGGACACGGTGATAGGCGATCGCCATCTTCAACGCGGTCTCGACCGATTCCGAACCGGAATTGGTGAAGAACACATGGTCCATGCCCTTCGGCGCGATATCGACCAGGCGGTTCGCCAGTTCGAAGACGATCGGGTGGCCCATCTGGAAGGCCGGCGCATAGTCGAGTTCGGCGGCCTGCTGCTGAATGGCCTCGGTGATCTTCGGCCGGCAATGGCCGGCGTTGACGCACCAGAGGCCTGCAGTGCCGTCGAGCACCTTGCGGCCATCGCTCGTCGTGTAGTGCATGTCCTTGGCGGACACGAACATGCGCGGCGCCTGCTTGAACTGCCGGTTTGCCGTGAACGGCATCCAGAATGCGCTGAGATCGTTCGGCGTGACTTTCAGCCGGTTGGACATGACCAAGATTTCCCCTTGTAACCTGTTTCTGTGCGCTAACGCTTGGTCTTCCCAAGGCTTGGTCTTCGTTGCGTTTTCGTGCTACGCAAAATTTTGACCGGTTGGACAAACGTTAGCACCGCCCTGTCGGCGGTCAAGGGACTACTAACGGAAATGCGGCATCGAAAGCGCGCTCCACGGCTCGGAGAAAAACTGGTCCAGAGAATTGGTCCAGAGTGCCCACACGGCAGCAGCCGGCAAGGATGACGGACACGATGGAAGGCTCAGTTCCACGCCGCACCCGCATCCAGCAGGAAAAGCGCGAGCTCATCCTGGAGGCCGCGCTCGAAGTCTTCTCCGCCAACGGTTTTCGCGGCTCGACCATCGACCAGATCGCCGAAGCCGCCGGCATGTCGAAGCCGAACCTCCTCTATTACTTCCGCCGCAAGGAGGACATTCACGAGACATTGATGCAGCGGCTCCTGGACACCTGGCTGGCGCCGCTCCGCGAGCTTGACGATATCGGCGATCCGATGACCGAGCTCAGAAGCTACATCCGCCGCAAGCTCGAAATGGCGCGCGATTTTCCGCGTGAAAGCCGGCTCTTCGCCAACGAGATCCTGCAGGGCGCGCCGCGCATCATGCCGATGCTCGAGGGCGAGCTGAAAACGCTGGTCGAGGAGAAGGCCGCCGTCATCAAGGGCTGGATGCGCGCCGGCAAGATCGCCCGCACCGACCCCTGGCATCTGATCTTCTCGATCTGGGCGACGACGCAGCATTACGCCGATTTCGACGTCCAGGTGCGCGCCGTGCTCGGCCCCGACCGCGGCGGCGACGGCCGCTTCGAGGATGCTGCCCGGTTCCTGGAGCAACTGTTCCTCGATGGGCTGAAGCCGAAAGCTTAGGTCGGGCGAAGATCAGGCGCTGCGCCGCTCGGCGGGCTTCTCTTCCAGCAGCTTCTTGAGCTTGGCGATCGTATTCTGCTCGGGCAACGGCGTGTAGACGATCAGCCGCATGTCCGAGCCGTCGTCGATCGACAGGCTCATATGCTCGAAAGCCATCGGGCCGGCTGTGGGATGGCGGACGTGTTTCACGCCCGTCAGCCTTCTCGCCACGTCCCGCCGCGGCCACCAATCACGGAACTCCGGGCTTGAGCGCATCATCAGCGCGATCAGCCGCTCGAAATCCGGATCGCCGACATATTTGGCGCTCTCCGCGCGAAACGAAGCGAGCACCACGCGGGCAAGCTCTTCCCAATCGACCAGCAGCCGGCGGTGATGCGGGCTTGTGAACACCAGATGGACGATGTTGCGGGCATCGCCCTCCAGCAGGCCATAGTCGCCGAACACGGCGACCGCCGCCGGATTCCAGGCGAGCACGTCCCAACGCCGGCCAACCACATAAGCCGGCTGCAAGACGAGGCTCCTCAGCATGTGCAGCAGTGTGGCGTCGACCTTTTCAGAGGTCGCCGCGCGCTGCTCCGGCTGCTGGCGGCCGGCAAGGATGAACAGATGCCGCTTCTCGACGGTGTCCAGGCGCAGCGCCTCGCAGAGCGCGGTCAGCACTTCGACCGAGGGCCGCACGTCCCGCCCTTGCTCCAGCCAGGTGTACCAGGTGGTGCCGACGCCGGCGATCATTGCCACTTCCTCGCGCCTCAGCCCGGGCGTACGCCGCCTGGCGCCGCTCGCAATCCCAATGTCGGCAGGCGAGAGCCGCTCCCGGCGCGAGCGCAGGAAAGCGCCGAGCTCGCGGCGGCGGCTGTCCTCAGGGGAATGGGGCACGGCATCCATGCAGCTATTATAGCAGTATCGATACCAGGATAAAATTTGAACTGTTTGCCCTGCGCGCCGCGCCCCATCTTGCGTTCAGAGCAGCATAAGGAGGCTCTGAACATGGAACTTAAGAACAAGACCGTTCTCGTCACCGGCTCGACCGGCGGGGTTGGCCGCGTGGTCGCTGAAAGGCTCGGCGCTGCCGGCGCCCGCGTGCTGGTGCATGGCCGCAACAAAACTCGCGCCAAGGCGACAGTCGCTGCCATCGAAGCCGAGGGCGGCAACGCCGAATTTCTGCTTGCGGATCTTTCGTCGCTCGCCGAAGTGCGCCGCCTTGCCGACGCCGTGCGGGCAGGAACCGACCGGCTCGACATATTGATCAGCAATGCCGGCGTCGGCACGGGCGGCGAAGGCGCAAAAAGGCAAGTGAGCGCCGACGGCTACGAAATGCGCTTCGCCGTAAACTATCTCGCAGGCTTCCTGCTGTCGTCGGAGCTTTTGCCCTTGCTAAAGGCAAGCGCGCCGGCGCGCATCGTCAATGTCGCCTCCGCCGGCCAGCAGGCGATCGATTTCGACGATATCAATCTGGCCCGCGGCTACAGCGGCGTGCGCGCCTATTGCCAGAGCAAGCTGGCGCAGATCTTGTTCACCATCGATCTGGCCGAGCAGCTCGAAGGCAGCGGCGTCACCGTCAATGCACTCCATCCGGCAAGCTACATGGATACCACCATGGTCCGGCAGGCCGGCATCACACCGTGGAGCTCGGTCGAGACCGGCGCCGACGCGATCCTCAACTTGGCAATATCTCCGGCGCTCGAAGGGCGCAGCGGCCTCTATTTCGATGGCCAGCGGGAATCGCGCGCCGATGCCCAGGCCTATGACGAAAAAGCCCGCAGCCGTTTGCGGGCGCTCAGCCTCGAACTGACCGGACAATCTTCCGCGACATCCAAGGAACAGCATTCATGAGCATCGAACATTGCGTCATCATCGGCGGGTCGTCTGGCATTGGCCTTGCCACAGCCAAACGGCTGCTCAGCCCCACGATGAAGGTGACGATCACCGGCCGCAGCGAGGACAAGCTGAACAACGCCTGGAAGAGCCTCGGCGACACCGTCGGCAAGGCCGCTTTCGACGCGACCAAGCCGGACGCGGTCCGGCACTTCTTCGATGGTCTCGGCCCATTCGACCATCTCGTTCTCGCCGCAAGCGGCGGCAGGGGCCTTGGGCCGTTCGCGACCCTCGACCTTGCCGACATCGGCAGCGGCGTCGACGAGAAGATCAAGCCGCAACTAGGCTGCTTGCAAGCGGCCCTGCCGACCTTGAACAAAGCCGGATCGGTCACTTTCATTTCGGCCGTCTCGGCGCAGATCGCAGCACCCGGCATTGCCGGCATCGGCGCCATCAACGGCATGCTTTTGACCGTAGTCCCGATCCTGGCCATCGAACTGAAGCCGCTGCGCGTCAACGTCGTGGCCCCCGGCGTCATCGATACGCCCTGGTGGGACTTTCTATCGGGCGAAGAGCGGCAGGCGGTCTTTGCCGAGTACGCCGGAAAGACGCCGGTCGGCCGCATCGGCCGCGCCGAGGACGTCGCCGACGCGATCGCCTTGCTGGTGTCCAACGGTTTCATGACCGGCCAGGTGCTGACCTGCGACGGCGGCCTGCGCTTCGCCGCCTGAATGGATCAATTGGAAAAGAGGCCGGGCAAGAAGGCCAGCACCATCAGCCCGGCGACGACCGCATACCAGACAGCCAGGTGGACGGCCTTCATCAGCGGGCGGCCGACTTCCCGCGCCCGCTTCGGGTGGAGAGGGTCATAAATCACTTCGACCGCTGCGCCGACGTTCCCGGTCGTTCTGTTGACCGGCAGGTGCGAGTAGAAACGCCAGGTCTTGCCCAGTCGGTCGGCGAATTCGATGATCGGCGTGTCCGGCCCGTCGCTCGACTTGTCGATGCCGATCACCTTGCCGGTGGCAAAGGCGCCGCGTCGCCTGAGCATGATGTCGCCATAGGTCTGTATGGCGACGACCGCGAGGAAGAAGACGCCGCACAGAAAGCACCATATCTGAATGTCGCTCGGATGCTGGCCGAAGGCTCCCGCGACTGCACGGAACGGAGCCAGCGCCTGGTGGAAGGCATCCGAAACGCGTGCCCAGAATGCAGTCCAGCTCTGCTCCATGAACGCTCCGACGGGCGAACCTGTTTTTTGCCAATACAGGACAATCGCGACAAACCGATTAACGCGGCGCCGCTCAATTGTGCGGAATCCGCAGTTGTCAGGCATAGTGCGTGATCAGTGCCAGAATGCCGCTGGGTAAGGCGACATTGGCGACGAAGCCGTTGATGCGTGAGGCGCGATCCGGCCCTGATGATCCCAGAAATCTAAAACATCGGCGTCGCGAAGGCCGCTGCAGCGAGGCCACCCCCAAGCAACGACAGGCAGGGGCGGCTCCTATGAACCCACCGAGCGCCTCAGAATTTGTAGTTGATCTTGCCGACGACGACATTTTCCGTGTCGCGATTGTCGACCGTAGCAATCGGTACCACACTGGCAAAGCCGCTCCTGGTGCCGAAGTCGTAGTAGTTCCATTCCGCTCCGGCGGTCCAGTGATCGGTGAAGGCGTATTCAACGCCAAGGCCAGCGGTCCAGCCGACGCGCGATCCGCCCCCGAAGGTCTGAACAAAAGGCTGAAACGCGGTGAATTTGTACTTAGTGAATGCGATACCACCATCGCCATAAACCAAGAAACGGTCGAAAGCGTATCCGAGACGGCCACGCACCGAGCCCAGGTAATCCTGCTTGGTCTCGCAGGTGGTGAATGTGGCATTTGCACCACATTGGTCGTCGCCCTTTACGGTCGAGCCCGCGAGGTCGCCTTCAATGCCGAGGACATATTGGCCGATCTGGTAATTGTAGCCGATCTGGCCTCCGAAATTCCCCCCGGACCCGTTGGTGTTGAAGGGAAGGAAGAAATTCCCCGACCAATGGCTGTCATTCCACCCGCCGCCGATCTGGCCGCCGACATAGAAGCCGGTCCACGAAAAAGGCATGGCGGCGACTGGCTGGACGAGGTCCGCCGCCAGGACCGGTGACGAGATCGCCCGAACCGCGACCGAACAAAGCAATGCAAGTTTCATGCGAGCCTCCCGCATGGATCGACGCAGTCGTATCTCTGGGGGTTCGTGGATCACAACTACACGTTTAAGCTCTCGAAATTGTGATCACGTGCAGTTGCACGAATGCAACAGCTACCGCACGCCGAAGAGCCACGGCAAAGCCGGCCAAATCCCCACTTTCAACCGTCGACAGGCAAGGATCGCTCCCATGAGTCCAACACCGATCCGTCCATCACCCAGATGTGATGCCAACCAGCCGAAACGTGCTGAGACAAGGTGACGGTCTCAAACTAAATCGCCGACCTCAAGAGCAGTTCAAAGAGACTGATCTGCCAGCAAAGCTGACGACCAACGCCATGAAATCGTACGTCATCAACTTGGATCGCAGCCCCGACAGATGGCAGCGGATGGTCGATCGCCTCAACTCGATCGGAGCAGCCTTCGAACGAGTCCCGGCGGTCGACGGGCGGCTGCTCAGCGACGCTGAAATTTGGGACGTCCACAAGCCCGTCGCTGGCGCGGCCACGATGACGCCGGAAGAGGTGGGGTGCTTCCTGAGCCACCGTAAATGCTGGGAGCGGATCGTGTCGGGCCCGGACGCCTACGGCTGCGTTTTCGAAGACGACATGTTGATATCCAAGCAAGCGGCACTGTTCCTGGGTGAGGACACCTGCTGGATTCCCGCGGACGCGGACATCATCAAGATCGAAGCAGTCCCCGGAAGAGTGTGGCTTGACCGCGTGATTTCTCCGCTACCCGGCACCTTCAAACTGGCGGTTCTGCGGAGCTTTCTCTGGGGGTCCGGCGGATACATCCTGTCGAAAGTGGCGGCCGAGCGCCTCTTAGCACTCACAAGAGTATTCTCGGACGCGGTGGACCATGTGAAGTTCAACCCCGCCTGTGGAATAGCCCGCAGTCTGAAATCCTATCAGGTGATCCCGGCCCTTTGCGTTCAGACACAGGTCTTCTCTCCCAACGGATCCAATTTGATCGATGCTCCGGCGCTCGCAATGCACAGTGATCCGCGTTTTCCGGAGAACCTGGAGAACAGGCCATGGCTGGAGCGAAAAGTTCTGCGGGCGTTTCATCGGGTGGCACACAGGCTGCGCCGACATTGGCGAACCGAGATCCTGTTTGCCGATCAGCCCGGCTGCTTTCGGCCACACGCAAGGTAGGTCAGTTTGTTGACGTATTCTCGGTCGGTCTGGACGAAATCCCGCGCGAACAGATCAGCACCGAAAGGATCCTATCGATCCTCCACCGTGAGGGCCGGTTCAGCACTTTTGAGGCCTCGGCAAACCCAACGATCGCCCGCGCCATGACGACCATCTTGAAAAAGATGTCTGGCCTGATCGAGACCTATCTGGAGGAGAGCCACAAAACATCGGCGTCGCGACGATCAGGAACAGGGTCAGGCTTGCCACCAGCCCGGTCCATAAGCCGCCAATCACCAGCCGTCCGGCGCGACCTGCAGGACATGCCCAGCCACAATGCCGGCCCTGCCTACGGCACGCCGCGTACCGCCATCATCGGGATGAGCAGATCTTGTGCTGGACGTTGCGCAGGCCGGCAATGACGAAGGCGCCGCCGAGCAGCAGGCGCGCGGCAAACAGAATCTCGTTCTGAAAATTCTCAAACATGTCATTGATCTCGCAAATGAAAGCCGCGCGGAACGTTTTGCGATCCGCGCGGCTTTGGACAGTCAGGCAGCCCTGGCGGCCGGCATCGGATGGATGGCGTGGAACGACACGCAGAGCCGGTTCCAGGTGTTGATCATGCCGATCACCACTGTCAGCTTGACCAGCTCTTCCTCGGAGAACTGCTCCAGCGTCCTGGCGTAGAGATCGTCCGGAACGCCATTGTCGGAGATGTTCGTCACCTTCTCGGTCCAGGCGAGCGCGGCGCGCTCGCGCTCGGAAAACAGCGGCGACTCCTTCCAGGCGGCGACCAGATAAAGCCGCTGCTCCGTTTCGCCATCGCGTCTTGCCTCGCGGCTGTGCATCTCGACACAATAGGAACAGCCATTGATCTGCGAAGCCCTGAGCTTGACCAGGTGCATCAGGCTTTCTTCCAGCCCGCACTCCTCGACGGCCTTGTTGAGCGCCATCACCGCCTTCATGATTTCAGGCGCCTTGGCGAAGAACTGCAGCCTCTGTTTCATTCTCTTACCTTTCACGCTTTGCTTGGTTGTTGAACTTTTGCAGCCGCTGATGGCGTTCGACGAAGGCGCAGCTTGCGGCGACGGTGCGGGGATCGGCGTCGTTCATGAAATCGGCGACGATGTCGGAGAGCTTTGCCTCGGCAAGGGCGGCACGATAAGCGCGCTCGGCCTTCAGCATCGCGGCATTGATGCCGCACGGTTTGACATAGGCCGACGCGTCTAGCTTGACCGGCCCGCGCTGGCGGATCTCTCCGCAGCGGAAGGCCGGCTCCCTGCCCTCGACCGCAAGCACGATGTCGAGCAGCGTGATCCGCTCGGCCGGCCGCGCCAGCCTGTAGCCGCCTGCCGGCCCCGGCACGGATTCCAGGATGCGCGCCGTTGTCAGCTGATTGAGATGCTTCAAGAGATAGCTCGGCGACAGGCCGAACGCCTCGGCCATGGCCGCGCCCGACATGGTGCTGTTGCCGTCGACGCCGGCAAGCATGGCGGCGCAGTGGATCGCCGCTTCGACGCCCTCTCCCAGCTTCACGATCTTTGGCTCCAATTCATGGATAGTACTTATCATGGATAATTCTTATCTGCAATATAGGTAACGAAAAACGGCACCCGAAGGCGCCGCATTTCTTTCAAAAGTGTTCCCTACTCCGCGGCCACCTTGGCCATCGGATTGTTCGGATGCGTCGTCCAGTTCGCGTAGACCGGCGACACCGGCATGCCCGTGCGCCGATCCAGCACGCCGGCGGCCAGCGGTTCCATGGTGATGCAGCCCTCGACCGGGCAGACATTGACGCAAAGATTGCACCCGACGCATTCGGCTTCGATCACCTCGAAATGCCTGACACCGTCGACCATGCTGGTGATGGCCTGGTGCGAGGTGTCCTCGCAGGCGATGTGGCAGCGCCCGCATTTGATGCACGCGTCCTGGTCGATATGCGCTTTGGCGACATAGTTCAGGTTGAGATACTGCCAGTCGGTGACGTTGGGCGTGGCGCGGCCGATGATGTCGGAGAGCGAGGCGTGGCCCTTCTCGTCCATCCAGTTCTCCAGTCCCGCGATCATCTCCTGCACGATCTTGAAACCATAAGTCATTGCCGCCGTGCAGACCTGCACGTTGCCGGCGCCGAGCGCCATGAATTCGGCAGCATCCCGCCAGGTTGTGATGCCGCCGATGCCCGAGATCGGCAGGCCGTGCGTTTCCGGATCGCGCGCGATCTCGGCCACCATGTTCATCGCGATCGGCTTCACCGCCGGGCCGCAATAGCCGCCATGCGAGCCCTTGCCATCGATGGTCGGCTGCGGCGCGAAACTGTCGAGGTCGACCCCGGTGATCGAGTTGATGGTGTTGATCAGCGACACCGCGTCGGTGCCGCCGGCCTTGGCGGCGCGCGCCGGCTTGCGGATGTCGGTGATGTTCGGCGTCAGCTTGGTGATGACCGGCATGCGCGTGTACTGCTTGCACCAGCGCACCACCATCTCGATATATTCCGGCACCTGACCCACCGCCGAGCCCATGCCGCGTTCGCTCATGCCGTGCGGGCAGCCGAAATTGAGCTCGATGCCGTCGGCGCCGGTCTCCTCGACCAGCGGCAGGATCGCCTTCCAGCTTTCCTCCTCGCAAGGCACCATGATCGAGGCGACCAGCGCCCGATCCGGCCAGTTCATCTTCACCTGCTTCATCTCGCGCAGATTGGTCTGCAGGTCGCGGTCGGTGATCAGCTCGATATTGTTCAGGCCGAGCAGCCGGCGGTCGGCGCCCCAGATCGCGCCGTAGCGCGGGCCGTTGACGTTGACGACCGGCGGGCCCTCTTCGCCAAGCGTCTTCCAGACCACGCCGCCCCAGCCGGCTTTGAAGGCGCGTTCGACATTATAGGCCTTGTCGGTCGGCGGCGCCGAAGCCAGCCAGAACGGATTTGGCGACTTGATGCCGACGAAGGTGTTGCGGATGTCTGCCATGCTCATGCCCTCCCGTTAGAGGTCAGTGCCCGGTGGATGGATTCGGCGGCGTCGCGGCCTTGCGCCACGGCCGAGACCGTCAGGTCGTCGCCGCCGAAGATGCAGTCGCCGCCCGCCCAGACTTTCGCCAGCGAGGTGCGGCCCTCGGCATCGACCCTGATGCGGCCGCCATCGAGCTCGATGGAAGCAACGCTGCCGTTGAGATGAGCCGGCACAAAGCTCTGGCCAATCGCCTTGAACACCTGGTCGGCGTTGAGCCTCAGCATTTCGCCGGTACCGGCGAGCTTGTCGCCATTCATGGCTGTGTATTCGAGCTCGATCGCCGACACTTTGCCGTTCTCGGCGATGACGCGCTTCGGCTGCAGCCAGTGGCGGATCGTGACGCCGTTCGCGGCGGCCAGATCCTGCTCGAAGCCGGAGGCATTCATATGCTCCTGGCCGCGCCGGTAGCAGATCGTCACCTCCTCGGCGCCGAGCAGCTTCGACTGCACCGCGGCGTCGATCGCCGTCATGCCGCCGCCGATGACGACGACGCGGCGGCCGACCGGCAGGCTGGAAAGGTCGCTTGCCTGCCTGAGTTCGGCGATGAACTCGACTGCGTTGGCGACGCCATCCGTATCCTCGCCTTCGGCGCGCAGCGCATTGACGCCGCCGAGCCCGAGGCCAAGGAACACCGCATCGTAGTTGCGGATCAGGTCGGAAAGCTGGAAGTCCCGTCCGAGCGCTTTGCCGTTCTGGATGTCGATGCCGCCGATCGCGGTGACGTAGTCGACCTCGGCCTGAGCGAAATCGTCGACGCTCTTGTAAGCCGCGATGCCGTATTCATTGAGGCCGCCGGCCTTCGGCCGCGCTTCGAGGATCGTCACATCGTGGCCGTGGCGGGCCAAGCGATGCGCCGCCGCCAGGCCCGCTGGCCCGGCGCCGACCACAGCGACCGTTTTTCCGGTCGGTTCGGCGCGCTTGTAGAACTGCTTGCCCTCATCCATCGCGACATCGGTCGCATAGCGCTGCAGCCGGCCGATCTGCACCGGCTTGCCCTCCGCGACCTCGCGCACGCAGACCTCTTCGCACAGCGTCTCCGTCGGGCAGACGCGGGCGCACATGCCGCCAAGAATGTTCTGGTCGAAAATGGTCTTGGCCGAGCCCAGCGGATTGCCGGTCGCGATCTGCCGGATGAACAACGGGATATCGATCGAGGTCGGGCATGCATTCATGCACGGCGCATCGTAGCAGAAATAGCAGCGATCGGCCTCAACCAGCGCCTCGTGGTGATCGAGCGGCGGGTGCAGGTCGGAAAAATTATCGGCGTATTGCTCCGCAGACAGCCGGCCGCCGGCTATGCCTTCGATGAAATGACCAGTCGCCATTCCAGTTCCCCTTGTTTGTTTTGAGGAAAGCTAGCACGTTTTATTTTTTTATCAATTGGTCAATTTTCGGCCAAGCTGCTGTATTGCTTGGACAAAACATGATAGTCGTACTCATATTATCGCGACGCCGATGTCTGTCGGTTCAGCGCTTTCAATCCTGGAGGGATGGATCGACCTGATCTCGTCGGCCACGAGTTCCTGCAGGCGCCACAGATTGCGGTCATGGATGCCGAATGTTTCGAGGTGGCTGACGGTGTTGTAAAGATATTCGGCGCCGGAACCGACATGGCCGCATGCGCGTGCCAGTGTCTTTGCCACCCTTTCGAGCGGCTGCCTGAGCGACGTGCCCCTACCCGTCACCCCGATCCAGAAGCTCCGATTTTGATGCGTGTCGGTCGCCCAAAACCGCTGCGCATTTTTGAGTGACATGCATGAGCGCCTTGCCGTTCTCGATTTCTGGTCCAGATGTCGGATTTCTGTCGCCGAGATCGTCCTATGATGGATCGGAACCGCGATCGCTGCCTGAACCGGTGAGGAGACCGACCATGCCGAATGCCGCAAAACCCTTCTTCTGGTACGAACTGATGACCACCGACCTCGACGCCGCCGAGGCTTTCTATACTGCCGTCGTCGGCTGGCGGGCCGAGCCCTTCGACAAGGCGCCGGGCATGCCGCGCTATATCGTGATGAATTCCAGCCTGCGCGGCGTCGGCGGTTTGATGACGATGCCAGAGGATGCCGCCAAGATGGGCATGCCGCCGGCCTGGCTCGGCTACATCTACACCAAGGACGTCGATGCCTCGACGAAGGCGCTCAAGGAGGCCGGCGGTGCCGTTCATCGCGCGCCGGATGATATTCCCGGCGTCGGTCGCTTCGCCGTCGTCGCCGACCCGCAGGGCGCGACCTTCATGTTCCTGCAGCCCAACCAGCCCGAGCAGCCGCCGGTACCCGCTACCACGCGCGGCCATGTTGGCTGGCACGAGCTCTACACCTCGGACTGGAAAGCCGCTTTCGACTTCTATTCCAGCCAGTTCGGCTGGGAGAGCGCCGGTCAGTTCGACATGGGCGAGATGGGCATCTACCAGACCTTCGGCGCCGGCCCCGAATCCGGCGGCGGCATGATGAACAAGCCGCCGCAGATCCCGGTCCCGGTCTGGCAGTTCTATTTCAACGTCGACGCGATCGACGCCGCCGCCAAGCGCGTCACCGACAATGGCGGCAAGGTATTGATGGGACCGATGGAGGTGCCGAGCGCGCAGTGGATCATCCAATGCCAGGACCCGCAGGGCGCGCATTTCGCGCTGCTGGCGCCTGGGCGATAGAAACTGCCGCCCCTGTTGTGCGGCAGATGTCCGGTCCACCCTCCGCAGCCGCAACGCAGCTGCTGCGGAGGTCGGGCCGGGCAGAGGGGGCGCTGGCCCGGCGCCGGCGTCGCCCTCTTGGGCGTCACTCCGGCGTCAGCACCGCCACTTTGAGATCGGCCCTCTTGGCGCCGCTGAGCTGCACGGTGGCCGGACCGGCGGACAGCTTGAAGCGCACGCTCTTGCGAATGCCCGGGCAGGTCTTTGCGCGGCTGAAGCCCGCCGACTTCACGGCGCGGCCGTCTTGGACGACATCGATCCAGACCTCATCGGACAGGCTGAACTGGAGCTCGCCTTCAGCCGGTACGGTCACGCTTGCCATCGCGCCGAACGTGCCGGCTGCCGGTGCACGTCCAGGCGGAACTTCGAAGCCGATCGTGTCGACCGCTGCAAGTGAGAAATCCGCCGCTTGCCCGACTGTCAGGGCCGCGCCGGACTGGGCGGCGGACGCTGACGGAAACAGGGCCTGCTCGCGTGTCACCGGCCATTTGAAGGCATCACAACCGGCATCGGCAGCTATGGCGAAGCTGGTGCCTGCAAGGAATGCGAAGAGGCTGATGGCGAATTTTTTCATGGCGAATGGATTCCCCGGATGGTTTGGTGTATCCACGCATCAATACAACTTATAGGAGACAATTGCAACCACGGCGAGAATGAACCGGAAGAGGTAAACTCATGCCCACTCACCGATTGTTGATGGCAGGGCATGGGAAGTGAATGGTCCGCTTCCGAGCGATAATTTATGGCGGGTCGAGAAGGGCAAGATGGAGTTTAGATGAAGCTTTTTGAAGGTCTCTCCCGCTATCAGCCGCAGGCGCTGGGCGTGCTTCGCATCATGACGGCGCTGCAGTTCACCGAGCACGGCACCCAGAAGCTGTTCAATTTCCCCGCCGGCGCCCATGCCGGGGCGCTGACGGGGCTCGCGCTGACGTCCGCAATCCTTGAATTCGCCGGTGGCATCCTGCTGGCGCTGGGGCTGTTGACCCGCCCCGTGGCGTTCCTGCTCTGCGGCGAAATGGCCATCGCCTATTTCATGGCGCATTTCCCGCGCGACTTCTTCCCCGTCAACAATGGCGGCGACGCGGCGATCTCGTTCTGCTTCATTTTCCTCTATCTGGTCTTTGCCGGTCCCGGCGCTTTCGCGCTCGACAACCGCCGCAGCGCCTGATGCCCTGCGCGGACGCGCGCCTGTTTTTCAGGCGCGCATCCGCTCGAAATTGGCATCGAACAGCGGCGTTGCCTGAATGCGCGCGGCGTGGCGCTTGCCGAGGATCTCGATCTCGAAGCCGTCGGGCCTGTCGGCGATCTCCTTCGGCACGTAGCCCATGGCGATGGACTTTTTTGCATTGTGCGCATAGCCGCCGGACGTCACCCAACCGCGCACGACGCCGTCGTGCCAGATCGCCTCGTCGCCGATGACGTCGGCATCAGTGGCCTCGACGATGAAGGCGCGCAGCCGGAGCTTGCCACCTTGCTTGCGCTCGGCAATGGCGGGTTCCTTGCCAATGAAGTCGGCCTCCTTGCCGTAGGCGACGAAACGGTCGAGCCCGGCCTCGAGCGGTCCGTAGATCGGCCGGTATTCGCGCGCCCATGAGCCGTAGTTCTTTTCGAGCCTGAGCGCATTGAGCGCGCGCGACCCGAACAGGCCGATGCCGAATTCCTCGCCGGCCGTGATCAGCGCCTGGTAGGCGGCGCGCTGATACTCCGGCGCCATCCAGATCTCGTAGCCGAGATCGCCGGTGTAGCTGACGCGGCCGACAAGACACGGCGCCATGCCGATATCGATCGTGGCGACGGCCATGAATGGGAACGCCGGGTTTGAGACGTCGGCGCGGGTGACTTTGGCCAGCACCGCCCTCGCCTTCGGCCCGGCGATGGCTAGGCCGGTGAGCTTCTGCCCCAGCGATTTTATCTGCACCGAGCCGTCCTTTGGCAGATGCGCCTCGAACCAGCGCATATGGTACTGCTCGGCGACGCCGGAGCCGGCGACGAACCAGTCGCCCTCGCCGACATTGGCGAGCGTGAAATCGCCGATCAGCTTGCCGTCTTCCTTCAGCATCGGCGCCAGCGTCATGCGGCCGGGCTTGGGCAGCCTGCAGGCAAGCAGACGGTCGAGCCAGGCTGCCGCCCCCTCGCCCGTCACCTTGTACTTGGCAAAGCCTGAGATCTCCGAGAGGCCGACGCCGTTGCGGACGGCGGCCACTTCGCTGCCGACATGGTCGAAATCGGTCGACCGCCGCCACGAGAACTCGTCCTTGACGCCTTCGGGCGCATACCAGAGCGGCACTTCCAGCCCAAAGGCGACGCCCCATTGCGCGCCTTTGGCCGACAATGTGTCGTAAAGGGACGTTGTCTTCAGCGGCCGTCCGGCCGGCAGTTCCTCGTTCGGGAAGCGGATCGAGAAGCGGCGCGAGTAATTCTCGCGCACCTTGGCGTTGGTGTAGGTCATCGTCGCCCAGTCGCCGTAGCGCGCCACGTCCATCGCCCAGATATCGGCGCCGGGATCACCCTCGATCATCCAGTTTGAGAGCGCCAGGCCAACACCGCCGCCTTGAGAAAAACCCGCCATGACGCCGCAGGCGACCCAGAAGCCCGGCAGGCCGCGCACCGGACCGACCAGCGGATTGCCATCCGGCGCAAAGGTGAAGGGGCCATTGATGATCTGCTTGATCCCGGTTTTCTGAAAGGCCGGGAAGTGACGGAAGCCGACTTCGAGCGAGGGCGCGATACGGTCGATATCCGGCTCCAAGAGCTCATGGCCGAAATTCCAGGGTGTGGAGAATTCGGACCAGACCTTGTTGGCTTTCTCGTAGGTGCCCATCAGCATGCCGCCGCGCTCCTGGCGCAGATAGAGCTCGCCGTCGAAGTCGACCGCATGGATGATTTCCGTGCCGGTCTTCTTGTTCCAGTCGGCGACCTCCGGCATGTCCTCGGTGATCAGATACATGTGCTCCATGGCGAGCACCGGCAGTTCGAGCCCGACCATGCGGCCGACCTCGCGCGCCCAAAGCCCGCCGGCGTTGACGACATGCTCGGTGATCACATCGCCCTTGTTGGTGATGACCCGCCACAGCCCGTCGGGCCGGCGCACGATGTCCTCGACCTTGGTGAAGCGCTCCACTTCCGCGCCCAGCTTCCGCGCCGCCTTGGCGTAAGCGTGGGTGACGCCGGAGGGATCGAGATGGCCGTCCTCCTTGTTGCGCACGGCGCCGACGAATTGCTTCGGATCGATGAGCGGCATCAACTCGGCCGCTTCCTTCGCCGAGATCACCTCGAGGTCGATGCCGAGATAGCGGCCCTTGGAGACGACGCCGCGCAGCCAGTCGAGCCGCGCCTCGGTTGCTGCCAAGAGCACGCCGCCGGTCAGATGCACCCCCGTCGCCTGGCCGGAAAGCTCCTCGATCTCCTTGTAGAGCGAGATCGTGTATTTCTGCAGCTTGGCGACGTTGGGATCGCCGTTGATGGTGTGCATGCCGCCGGCCGCGTGCCAGGTCGAGCCCGAGGTCAGCTCATCGCGCTCCAGAAGCACCACGTCCGTCCAGCCGTGGCGGGCAAGATGGAACAGCACGGAACATCCTACAACACCGCCGCCGATGACCACGACCTTTGCATGCGACTTCATGGGTTCTTCTCGTTGTTTCAGTGAGTTGGATGACTGAGTGGATTCAGGATGAGAGGCATGTCTCTCCTCAAACGTCGGCGCTGCCCCTCACCCTTGCCCTCTCCCCGTGAAAAACGGCGAGAGGGGTCGCCAGCGCTGTAGCGCTTCCCTTCTCCCCGTCCTTCACGGGGAGAAGGTGCCGGAAGGCGGATGAGGGGCGGCGCCAGCGTTCCAAAACCGTCACGGCTCGCCCTGCCCGATCGCTTCCTTGCGGCGCGCCATATAGACTTCAAGTGCCTCGCGCACGGCTGGGTCCATTGTCGGCTGAACGTACTCTCCCAGCGCCTTCTTCCAGAGCCGGGTCGCGCGCGCCGTCGTGTCAAGCGCGCCGGCCTCCTGCCAAGCCTCGTAGTTCTGCCAGTTGGAGAGCATCGGCTGATAGAAGGCGGTGGCATAGCGTTCAAGCGTATGCGGCTCGCCGAAGAAGTGGCCGCCGGTGGGCACGGCGCCCAATGCGTCGACCGCCAATTCGCCTTCGTCGACCACGATCGGTCGCAGGAATTCCATCATGTGCTGCATCATCTCGACATCGATGATGAGTTTTTCGAATGAGGCCGTCAGTCCGCCCTCCTGCCAGCCGGCGGCATGATAGACGAGGTTGCCGTGGCCAAGCACGGCACCCCACAGCGCCATCAGCGTCTCATAGGCGCCTTGCGCATCGGCGGCATTGGACGCCGAGCCCGGCGTCGTGCGGTACGGCAGATTGTAGCGCCGCGCCAATTGCCCGGAGGCGATGTTGGCCTTGGTGTTCTCCGGCGTGCCGAAGGCCGGCGCGCCGGACTTCATGTCGACATTGGAAGTGAAGGCGCCATACATCACCGGCGCGCCCGGCCGCACCAATTGGGTCAGCACGACGCCGAACAGTGCCTCGGCATTTTGCTGAGCCAGCGCGCCCGCAAGCGTCACCGGGCTCATCGCGCCCATCAGAGTGAACGGCGTCACCGCCACCGACTGGCCGAACTCGGCCATGGTCATCAGCCCTTCGGCCATCATCTCATCGAAGCGGCGCGGCGAGTTGACGGAAATGATGGTGGTGACGCCGGGGTCCCGGCCGATCTGGTCGAGAGTCAAGCCACGCGCGATCGCCATCATCTCGATGCCGTCCAGCGCCCTGCCCCGGCCGATCGCCGAGACATGGAAGCATTTGTCGGTCAGCGTCAGATTGGCGAAGTAGGTGTCGAGGTGCCGCGAATTCGCCGGCAGCTCGATCGGCGCGCAGACCTGGTTCCCCAGCATGTGGATGCAGTTGAAATGCTGCGCCAGCCGGACGAGATCGCAATAGTCGGCGAGATTGCCGGCGCGGCGGCCGCGCTCCATGTCGTGCACATTGGGCGGCCCGGCCACCAGCGTGAAGTTGATCGTGTTGCCGCCGAGATGAACGGCGTGAGCCGGGTTGCGTGGCCTAAGTGTGTAGCTGGCCTGTGTCGTCTTCAGCGCTTCGTCGACCATGCCCCGATCGAGGCGCACATTCATCGAGCTGTGATCGACCTTCGCGCCGGCGCGCTCGAACAGCGCGAGCGCTCGCGGGCTCATCACCTCGATGCCGAAATTTTCGAGAATATGCATCGAGGCTTGATGAATGGCCTCGATCTGGTCGGCCGAAAGCACCGCCATCGGCGGGTAAGGGTTGACCACGCGCCGTGGCGGCAGCTGCGGAATGGCGGCGGGCCCGCGGTTGCTGGTCCGTTCGGCGCCGCGTTTTCGTCTTGGTTCGGTCATGCGTCTATCAGAGCGCCGACGTCAGGCGCGAGCTGTCAGGAATTCGCCATTTGCCGGCGTGATTATAGCCAAGGCGGCATTTTTTCACTCTGATGAAGACAAATACGACGAGCGAAGTCGAAATATCGATAGAGCCAAGGTCGAGGCGCCTCGGCCGGCGTTAAGGAAGCTTGAAAGACTCCTTTTATGATTTCGGCCTATTCGTCTTCCGATGCCTAGGTCGAGTTTTAGTAAAATTGTCGTTGTCTCTGTGCTGCTGGCGCTTTCGGCCTGCGCGACGGCGCCCAGCCACATCAACAATGTCTGCGCCGTCTTCGACCAGAATGACGGTTGGTTCGACAACTGGCAGGCCGCCGCCGAGCGCACCGAACAAAAATACGGCATTCCCGTTCCGGTGCTGATGGCGACGGTGCGCAAGGAATCCGGCTTCAAGAGCAACGCCCGGCCGCCGCGCACCAAGCTGCTCGGCTTCATTCCCTGGAAACATGTCTCCACCGCCGCGGGCTATTCGCAGGCGCTAGACGGCACCTGGTCGCAATATCAGATGGAGACCGGCAACTGGGCGGCGCGCCGCAGCCGTTTCGCCGACGCCATCGACTTCGTCGGCTGGTATCATTCCAAGACTGTCGACAGCTTCGGCGTCGCCCGCAACGACACCTACAGTCTCTATCTCGCCTACTATCTCGGCTGGTCGGCCTACGGACGCGGCAATCGCGGCGATGCCGGCGTGCAGAACTACGCGCGCGCCACCGACCAAATGGCCCGCGACTACGCCGCCCAGTTGCGGCAATGTGGGAGCTGAGGCCGGGACCCGGCGAAGTTTTAGTTCGGCTTCGGCCTCTTGCCCCTCGGGCGCTTGGGCGGGGTGCCGGCAAAACCCGGCCCGGTGCCGTGCGGCGCGTCGTCCGGCACGCCTTCATGTGCCGCATGCTCCTTGTCGAACTTGATGACCGGCTCCATCTTCGCCAAGACATCGTCCGACAGCCAGCACAGGCTCATATGGCCGTTGCCGAGATTCTTCACCGGCGGCACCGTCGTCTCGCACAGATTGTCCGGCACCAGCTTCTTGTAGCCGCAGCGCGTCTGGAAGGGGCATCCGGTCGGCGGGTTCATCGCCGATGGGATATCGCCTTCGAGCACGATGTGCTTCTTGACCACGCTGGTGTCGGCGATCGGGATCGCCGAGAGCAGCGCTTCCGTGTAGGGATGGTAGGGCGGCGAGAAGATCTGGTCCGTCGTGCCCTGCTCGACGATATAGCCGAGATACATGACGACGACGCGGTCGGCGATGTAGCGCACCACGGACAGGTCGTGGCTGATGAACAACATGGTCGTCTTGTTCTTGCGCTGGATGTCCATCAAGAGCTCGGTCACCGCCGCCTGCACCGAGACGTCGAGCGCCGAGACCGGCTCGTCGGCCACCACCACCTTGGCGTCGCCAGCGAAGGCGCGGGCCACGCCGATGCGCTGCTTCTGGCCGCCTGAGAGCTGGCGCGGCTTGCGGGTCTCGAAGGCCCGCGGCAGCTTCACCAGGTCGAGCAGCTCCAGCATGCGCTTGCGCCGCTCGGCGACGGTCTTGCCGACATTGAACTTCTCCAGCGTGCGGATGATCTGCGAGCCGACCGTATGGCTGGGGTTCAGCGTGTCGAACGGGTTCTGGAAAACCATCTGGATCGACGATACCGTTTCGACATTGCGGCTCTCGATGCCGGTCGACTGGATCTCCTTGTTGCCCAGCGTCACGGTGCCCGAGCTTGCGGTCTCAAGCCCCAGAAGCACCTTGGCGAGCGTCGATTTCCCGCAGCCGGACTCGCCGACGATCGCGACCGTTTCGGACTCGCGCGCGGTGAACGAAATCGTCTCATTGGCCTTGACGACGCGGCCTTCGCTCGAGCCGAACACCTCGCTGCCGCCGACCTTGTAGTACTTCTTGAGATTGTCGATCTTGAGCACCGGCGCGCCGGGCTCGACCTTTTCGTTGACCTTCTTGGCGCCGGGCGGCAGCGCTTCCCAGTCGATCTCGTTGAAACGCACGCAGCGCGAGAAATGGCCCTCATGCCCCTCAACGGCAACCATCGGAATTTCGGCGGCGTTGCAGACGCCCTCGACGAAATGGTGACAGCGGGGTCCAAAATTGCATCCCTTCGGCCGCTCATGCGGCAGCGGCAATTGGCCGGGAATGGAGATCAGCGGCCGCGAATTCTTGTCGGCGCCAGGCAACGGAATCGAGCGGAACAGTCCTTGCGTATAGGGGTGGCGCATCCGGTCGAACACGTCCTCGATCTTGCCGGTCTCGACCGCCTCGCCGGAATACATCACCGTGATCTTGTCGCAGGTCTCGAGAATGAGGCCCAGATTGTGCGACACGAAGATCATCGAGGTGCCGAACTTCTGGCCCAGCCCCTTGACCAGTTCGACGATGCCGGCCTCGACGGTGACGTCGAGCGCCGTCGTCGGCTCGTCGAGGAGCAGCAGCGCCGGTTTCGACAGCAGCGCCATGGCGATGACGATGCGCTGCTGCTGGCCGCCCGAAAGCTGGTGGGGATAGGAGCGCATCATGCGCTCCGGATCGGGCAGCTTGACCGCGCGCACCATCTCCAGTGCACGGTTATGGGCCTCTTCCTTCGAGACCTTGTCGTGGATCAGCGGCACTTCCATCAATTGCTGGCCGACCTTCATCGCCGGATTGAGGCTCGCCATCGGCTCCTGATAGATCATGGCGATCTTGTTGCCACGGATGGCCCGAAGCTCCTCGTCGGACATCTCGCCCATGTCCCTGCCCTGGAACTTGATGCGGCCGCCGACGATCTTTCCGATGTTTGAGAGGTCGCGCATGATGCCGAGCGACACGGTCGACTTGCCGCAGCCGGATTCGCCGACGATGCCCATCGCCTCGCCGGGCATGACCGTGCAGGAAAAGTCCATCACCGCCGGGATCTCGCCCTTGCGGGTGAAGAAGGAGATCGAGAGGTTCTCGATCTCGATGATCGGCCCATTGGTCGTCTTGGCTGGATCTCGAACTGCCTCGTTCATGGGTCGCTCCAATCCTTGCTTCCTGGAAGATGGGGCCCGAAGCCCCGCCATCAATCCTTCATCGACTGTTCGCGCAGCGAATCCGCCAAAAGGTTCAGGCCCAGCACGAACGACATCAGCGCGATCGTCGGCGGCAGCGCCGGGTGGATGAAGGAGCGCAAGAGCCGGCTGGCATCCTTGATCGCCGTGCCCCAGTCGGGACTCTCCGGCGCCAGCCCCAGGCCGAAATAACCGAGCGTGCCGAGCAGGATCGTCGTATAGCCGATGCGCAGGCAGGCATCGACGATCAGCGGTCCGCGTGCATTGGGCAGGATTTCCCACAGCATGATGTACCAGGGCGATTCACCGCGCGTCTGCGCCGCCGCCACGTAGTCGCGCGTCTTGATATCCATGGTCAGCCCGCGCACGATGCGGAACACGCCGGGGCTGGAAGCGAACACCACCGCCACGAAGATGTTGAGCTGGTTGGGATCGATGTGGACGATCCTCAGCGGATCCTTGTCGAAGACGAGGCCCGTATAGATCCAGCCCCCGATGACGAGCGTCAGGCCGAGCAGGATATAGAGCCGGTCCGGCCGGTTCTTGTAGCGGGTCCAGAACAGCACGCAGAAGAAGATGATCGGGAACAGGAAGAACAGCCCCGCCAGGGCGTACGGGATAGGCGTATCCATGATGCCTGGCGTCACCAGCAGGTAGAACAAAAGGATCACCGGGAAGGCCAGCACCAGATTGGCGAGGAAGGACAGCACCGTGTCGATCTTGCCGCCGTAGTAACCGGCCGGCAGGCCGAGCGTGATGCCGACCATCAGCGCAAAACCGGTCGCCGCCGGCGCGATGATCAGCACGATCTGGCTGCCATAGACCATGCGCGAGAACACGTCGCGGGCGAGCTTGTCGCCGCCGAAATAGTAGACGAGCTTCGAAGTCGGCTCGATCGCGCCGGGCAGCGTATCCTTCATGATCGACACCTGGGCCAGCGGATCGAAAGGCGAGATGGTCGATGCGAAGATCGCCGTGAACAGCCAGAACAGGCAGATGCCGACGCCGGCAATGCCGACGCCGCTGTCAAAGAGCTGGCCGTAGAGCCCGAGCTTCTTCTTGTAGGTAAAGCTAACGCCCATCACCAGGACAAGCGCGACCCATACCGGCCAGAAGCGCCAAAGCACGCCGAGCACGACATCGAAGGCACCGATATATTCGATCTGCATCCGCCCTGCCCCCTATTGAACTCTGATGCGCGGATTGAGAAACGCGTAGCCGACATCCGAGATGAGTTGGGTGATCAGCACGATGAACACCGAGACCAGCGAGCAGCCGAGCAGAAGGTCGATGTCGTTGTTGCCGGCGGCCTCGACCAGCGTGTAGCCGAAACCCTGGTAGCGGAACATCACCTCGACGATGACGACGCCGGTGAGCAGCCACGGGAACTGCAGCATGATGACGGTGAAAGGCGCGATCAGCGCGTTGCGTAGCGCATGCTTGATCACCACACTGCCGAAGGAGAGCCCCTTGAGGCGGGCCGTGCGGATATACTGCTGCGTCATCACCTCGACCATCGAGGCCCGTGTCATGCGTGCGATATAGCCGGTGCCGTAGATCGCCAGCGTGATCACCGGCAGGGTGAAATTGTAGAAGGTGATGCCCTGGCTGGCGGATGCCGCCGAGCCGTTCAGCCAGCCAAGCCACGAGGCGAAGATGACGGTGAAGATGACGCCCGACACATATTCGGGCGTCGCCGTCGAGGCGATCGAGGCCACCGACAGGGTCCGGTCCGTTCGCGAGCCTTCGCGCATGCCGGCAAGGATGCCGATGAGCAAAGAGATCGGCACCATCACCGCCAGCACCCAGAACATCAATATGCCGGTGGCGCCGAGTGCCGGAAACAGCTTGGCCGCGACCGTCGTCTTGAACTTGGTCGAACAGCCGAAATCGCCCTGCAGCACGCCCGAGAATTTCGGCTCGACCGGGTCGTTGCAGAAGGAGAAGCGCTGCGTCACCTTGCCGGTGGCAGGATCGGTGATCGGCTGCTTGGGCAGGACGCCCAGCCATTGGCCGTAGCGCGCAAAGAAGTTCTGCCGGTAGCCGTGATTGGCCAGCCAGCTTTCGAGCTGTTCGGCCGACGTGTGCATCTCGGTCTGGCTGATCGCCAGCTTCTTCAAGTTGGGCTCGAGATTGACGAGAAAGAAGACGACCAGCGTCAGGCATAGCATCGTGAGCAGAATCGTGCCGATGCGTCTGGCAATGAATGAGAACATGCGCGCTCCCCTGCCGGCCGGGTTGGGGTCAGATAGGTTCAACCCTGTGTCGGATACCTTGTGAGGCTCCGCCACCGTTGCACAATACGCAACGGCGACGAAGCTGCAAATACGAGGGGCTGACGCCCCTCATATTTATCGCAAAAGGATCACGCCTGTTCGAGCCAGACCTTGCCGAAGTCGTGCTCATAGGTCGGGTGCATCGAGTGGTTCTTCACCTCGGGCTTGATGTTGATGTAGAGCTTGCGCCAGTAAGGCTGGATGATGATGCCGGAATCCTGCAGGGTTTGCTCGATGTCCTTCATCACAACCTTGCGCTTCTCCGCATCGGCGATGCCGAGCGCCTCGTTGACCTTCTTGTCGAAGTCGGGATTGGCGTAGGCCGTCTCGTTCCACGCTTCGCCGGAGCGATAGGCGATGGAGATGACCTGGATGCCCAGCGGGCGCATGTTCCAGTTGGTTTGCGAGAACGGATACTTCGTCCAGTCGTTCCAGAAGGTCGAGCTCGGCAGCACGGTGCGCTTCACCTTGATGCCCGCTTCGCGCAGCTGGGCCGCGATCGCGTCCGTGGTGTTCTTGTGATAGTCTTCGTCGTTGCTGATCAGTTCGTGCTCGAAATCGATCACGCCGGCTTCCGTCAGCATCTGCTTGGCCTTGGCGATGTCGCGCTTGACCTCGGGCAGCTTGACATATTCCGGATGGATCGGCGCGACATGGTGGTTTTCAGCCGGGGTGCCGGCATTGCCGTAGCCGAGCTGCAGCACCGTGGCGTTGTCGACCGCAAGCAACATCGCCTGACGAACCTTCTGGTTGTCATAGGGCTTGTGGGTGATGTTGAAGCGCGACACCACGGTGGCGGCCGTGACGACCTCCGAAACCGGCGCGCCGACATCAGCGATGATCTTGATGTAGTCGGCGGTCGTTTCGTGGTTGGTCTGGACTTCGCCGGATTCGAAAGCCGAAACCGTCGCCGCCGGATCGGTGCCGTAATCGATGAACTCGACACCGTCGAGGAAAGCTTCGCCCTGCCACCACTTGCCGGTCTCGCGGCGCTTGTAGACCACCTTCTGGCCGACATCGTAGGAGACAAGCTCGAACGGGCCGGTGCCGATCGGGCAATTCTTGAAGTTGGCGCCCTTCTCATCGAAGGTCTTGTGCACGACCAGTGCCGGGTAATCGCACATGTTCGGGATGATCGCGATGTCGGGCTTGCTCAGCTTGAGCTTGACCGTCATGTCGTCGACCTTGACCACGGAGCCTTCGCGCAGCTTCTTGGTGCCGTCGTCGACCAGGCTGCCGAGGCGGCCAGGCATCGAGTTGCCTTCCGCTGCCTTGTCGGCCCAGCGGGTGAAATTGTAGATCACGTCGTCGGCGGTGAACTTGTCGCCGTTATTCCATTCGACGCCTGGCCGCACATGCAGCGTGTATTCGGTGGCGTCGTCGTTGATATCCCAGCTTGCCAGCAGGTAAGGCGCGAAGGTGTACTCCTTCGTGTACTTCACCAGCGGCTCGAGCGCCTGGCGCTCGGCGTTCGCAATTTCCGACCAGTCGGCGGTCCGTGGATCCTTGGGATCCTTGATCGACATGGCGACCTTCAGCACGCCGCCCTTCTTGCCCTGCACGTCCTCGGCCTTGGCCGGCGTCGGCGCGGCGAGACCGAGCATGCCGTAAGCCATTGCCGTCGATGCACCGAAAACGCTGGCCAAAGCCAGGAATTCACGGCGGTCCACCGTGCCCGACTTGGCCGCTTCGGCCATCGCCAGGATGTGGTCCGGAACGCGGTCACCGTTACTTTTGTAGATTGCCATGACTGACTCCCATTGTTGGCTTTCTGCCTTTTAACATTCCGCATCCAGACCGTGATGTCAAAAGCCGGTTTGGAATTGGAACATGGTGGGGAATGTGCAACTTTGGAATGGGGCCGGTTGGCGTGATAGCGACAGCCTTGACGCAAATTTGTTAGTCCACAGCACATTTCCAAAAATTAACAGGGCAATCAAATCAAGACATTGTCGGCGGACAGGGCCTCGCGCGCGCGCCAAAAGTCCGCTTCAGCCTGCCGGGGCGGGCAACACCGTCAATATTCGCGTTCGTAAAAGACGCCGCCCTTGGCTTCGCCCGCGTCGTTGGCCTCGCCGCGCAGCTTCACGCCCCTCCCGACATTGAGATCGATCGTCGCCTTGCCGGAGCCCGGTTTGTCGCCCTTCTGGATTGTCACATAGGTACGGTCGTTGAGGTACTTGCCGGCCGAAACCGCGGTGCCGCCCTTCTCGTCGGTCGTCACGTCGAGATCGTCGATGCCGATCGCGCTGCGTAGATTGTCGAGCAGCGAGGTCGTGCCGCCGGCGCCGGCCAATTGCGCGGCCGCGTCGGCAAGCTGGGCGATCTGCAGCGGCGAGAGATTGGACATCGAGCGGCCGAAGATCAGTTGCGCCAGCACCTCGTCCTCAGGCAGCGCCGGTGCGGAGGAGAAGTTGAACTTCGGGTTGGTCGCCTCGCCCGAAACGACGATGGTGACGGTGGCGCTGCTGGTCGTCGTGGTCGCGGTCAGGTTGAGGTAAGGCACAAGCGAACCCTGGAACCCGACCGTGCCCTCGGTGAAGGTCAGCCGCTTGGCAAGGATCGTCAGCCGGCCGCGTTGCAAGGTGAAGGTTCCGACGGCCTGCGGCGAGGATGCCGGGCCGGTCAGCTTCAGCGAGCCGCCTAGCTCGGCGTCGACGCCCCTGCCCTGGATGAAGATCTGATTCGGTGCGTTGACCGTCACGTCGAGGACAAGGCCGCTGCCGCTGCTGCCTCCGCTGCTGGATGTCGGCGGGTTCAGCGCCCTGTCCTGCGCGCGCACCGCGCGCGGCGGGTTCTTATGCTTCACATCCAACTCCGAGAGCGAACCGGGCAGCTTGTCCGGCACGGTGATGACCGTCCTCGCCAGATTGATGGTGCCGGCGATCACCGGCGCCGACACGAGCGGGCCTTTAATGGTCAGGTCGCCGCCGAGATTGGCGGTCACCACCCTGCCGTCGGTGTAGCGGGCGTCGGTGAGTTTTATCGACAGGTCGGCCGGAAAACCTTGCGACGGCGTGATGCCGACGGTGCCGCTCGCCGAAAGGCTGCCGCGCGTCGACAACGTGCCCGTCAGGCGATTGATCCTGGCGACGCCGCCGCCGATCGAGACGTCGGCCCCGATGTCGTTGACCGCCAGCCCGGAGCGCGCGTCGATGAGACGGGCGCCCGACGTCGTGACTTTGCCGCTGATCACCGGCGCGGATACAGGACCGCGCACCTGCACGTCGACATTGGCGGTTCCGTTGAGCGCCAGGCCTTGCACGGCGAGTTTCGAGGCAAGGAAGGAAAACGGCACCTTGCCTTTGAAATCGAGCGCCAGGGTCGGCCCGCCTGCCGTCGTCACCGTGCCGCCGCCCTTGAGACCAAGGCCGGCGCCGTCGCTGATGTTGGCGTCGAAGGCAAGCTTGCTGCCGGCAAAGGTTCCCGACGAGGATACGTTCATGCCGCCGAGGCCTGCGCCCCGCGTCTGCGAAGTCTGCACGCCCGAGGCATCGACATTGAAGGCGACCGTCGGAGTGGCCGGCGCGCCGGAGACCTTGACCGTGCCGGAGATCGAGCCTGCCGCATCGAGGCCAGGCGAGAAACTGTTTGCGAGCGAGACCGGCACCCGGGCCAGATTGGCGTTGATGTCGAGCGTCTGCGTGACCTTGCCCGTCACCGTCGCCGTGCCGCCGCCGAGATTGAGCACCAGCCGGTCGAGCGTCGTCGCACCGTTGGCGATGGTCACGGTCGAGGCCTGCGCGATCGCCGCCTTGATGCCTTGCACCGTCGCTTGGCCCGACGCGAGCTCGACGGTCGTCGTGCCGTTCGCCACTTTCACCCGGCCGGCCGCTTTCGCCGGAATGTTCTTCACGGTGGCGCCGCCGGAAAAGGCGGTCCAGTCGCCATCGCGCTTCAGGTCGACATCGATGCCGGTAACGGCAGTGCCGCCGGAGGTCACGCTGTCGGCGCGGATCTTGCCGGAGATGACAGGTGCTGCGAGGTAATTGGCGATTTGGGCGTCGACGGCGACTTTTTTGGCCGAGAGGTCGCCGCGCCTGATCGCCGCCGTGGTTGCCTTGACGGCGACGTTCGGTGCGTTGCCGGCCTTCGAGAAGGCGATCGCGCCGCGGACGTCGCCTTCCGCCTTTTCTAGCGCAAGCGCCGCCAGCGGCCCTATGTCAGGAAGATCGAGCGACACGGTGCCCACCGGCACGAACGCTTCGTCAAGCGCGAGGTCGCCGGAGATCTTGTTCGGGCCGAGCGACAGCAGAAGCCCGTTGATCGCGCGCTTGCCATTGGCGGTGGCAAGCACCGCATTGCCCTGCAGCGGCTGTCCGGCGACATTGCCGGTCAGTTGCACATCGGCCGCCGGATTGGCGGCATCGGCCTTGCCTGTCGCGGTGAGTTTCAATCCGGTGATCTCGCGCGCTGCCACGGACAGCCTGTCGCTGTTCACCGTCAGCGAGAGGTCGGGCGCCATGATCGGACCTTGCGCATTCAGGCCAAAAGCGATGGCGCCGTTGGCGTCTTTCGACAGCAGCGAAACGTCGTTCAACGCCCCCGTGATGTCGGCGGCAAGCTTGTTATCGGCAAGGCTCGCCTGCCCGTCGGCGCTCAGCGCGCCCGAGTTGAGCTTCAAGCCGGAGACATTGACGTTGCCGTTGGCGTCGCGTTTCAGCGCGGCGCTCAATTGCGCGCTGTCGCCCAGCATGCCGCGCACCGCCGCCGGCAAGGCGGAAGAAGCGACATTGGCGTTCACATTGAGGTCGACGGCGCCGTCGCGCAGCGACATGCGGCCGGCGACCTGGCTGTTGAGCGCATCGCTCTTGAGCGAGCCGCTGTTGACGGCAACGGCGTCGCTCGTCAAACGGCCGTTGACCTCGGCCGTAACCTTGCCGGCAACCAACGGCGCGATCATCGGATTGTCCAGGCCGATCCTGTCGATCGACACCGTCCCGGAGACCGGGCCTGCTCTGCCCTTGAGATCGAACGCATCCGAATGCAGCGCAACGGCAAGGCCGTCCACATTCACCTGGCTGGCGGCAACCGAAGGCAGGATCGCGGAAGCCTCGAGGCGGGCTTGCGTGCTTTGGCCGGCTATCTTTGCCGACAATGACTGGACCTCGATCTTGACCGGGCTTTCGGCGCTGCCGATCGTCAACGGCAGGCTAGGTCCGGATGACGTCAGATCGAGCGAAAAATCGCTGACGCCGTTCGGATTTAAGGTGCCGGCGGCGTTGCCGGAAATCTTGTCGCCCGAAAGCGTTGCATGGTCCAGGGCCAGGCCGCTCGCCAGACCATAGCTGCCGGCGGCATCCAGATTGAGCGGCCCAAGTCCGGCCTGGCGGGTCTGGCTGGTCTCGGCGCCGGCAAGCTTGGCGTCGAACTCGATATCGGGATTGGCCGACGGACCCGTGAGGTGTGCCGTGCCTTCCAGCGTTCCGGCAGCATCCAGGCCCGGCACGAAATCATTGGCGAGCGCCGCAGGCAGGCTGGCGAAATTGGCCGTCAGGTCGAGGAGCTGGCCGGCGCTGCCGGAAACGGTCGCCGAGCCGCCGCCGAGATTGAGCGCAAGCTTCTCGACGCTGGCGACGCCGTTCGCGATTGCAAGGCGCGACGGCTCGGCGATCGCCGCCTTGATGCCGCGCAGGGTCGCTTCGCCGGACGCGATCTCGACGCTGGTCTTGCCGTCGGCGATCTTCACGCGCCCGGTCGCGGTGGCCGGAATTCCGGATGCCGTCGCGCCGCCGGAAAAATTGGTCCAGTCGCCGTCGCGCTTCAGGTCGATGCCGATACCGCTGACCACCGTCTTGCCGGAAGTGACGCTGTCGGCCTTGATCGTGCCCGATATTGCCGGTCCCTTGAGATAATTGGCGATCAGCGCGTTGACGGTGATCGCCTTCGCCGCCAGTTCGCCGCGCGCGATCGATGTGCTGGCCGCATTGATGGTGAGGTTCGGAGCCGCGCCATCCTTGGCGAAAGCGATCGTGCCGTTGATATCGCCGGTCGCCGTCTGGCCGCCTAGCGCCGCCAGCGGACCGACATCGGGAACGGTGAGCGTCAGAGTGCCAACCGGCAGGAACGCTTCGTCAAGCGCGAGGTCGCCGGAGATCTTGTTCGGTCCCAGCGACAGCAGAAGCCCGTTGATCGCGCTCTTGCCATTGGCGGTGGCAAGCACCGCATTGCCCTGCAGCGGCTGTCCGGCGACATTGCCGGTCAGTTGCACATCGGCCGCCGGATTGGCGGCATCGGCCTTGCCTGTCGCGGTGAGTTTCAATCCGGTGATCTCGCGCGCTGCCACGGACAGCCTGTCGCTGTTCACCGTCAGCGAGAGGTCGGGCGCCATGATCGGACCTTGCGCATTCAGGCCAAAAGCGATGGCGCCCTTGGCGTCTTTCGACAGCAGCGAAACGTCGCTCAACGCCCCCGTGATGTCGGCGGCAAGCTTGTTATCGGCAAGGCTCGCCTGCCCGTCGGCGCTCAGCGCGCCCGAGTTGAGCTTCAAGCCGGAGACATTGACGTTGCCGTTGGCGTCGCGTTTCAGCGCGGCGCTCAATTGCGCGCTGTCGCCCAGCATGCCGCGCACCGCCGCCGGCAATGCGGAAGAAGCGACATTGGCGTTCACATTGAGGTCGACGGCGCCGTCGCGCAGCGACATGCGGCCGGCGACCTGGCTGTTGAGCGCATCGCTCTTGAGCGAGCCGCTGTTGACGGCAACGGCGTCGCTCGTCAAACGGCCGTTGACCTCGGCCGTAACCTTGCCGGCAACCAACGGCGCGATCATCGGATTGTCCAGGCCGATCCTGTCGATCGACACCGTCCCGGAGACCGGGCCTGCTCTGCCCTTGAGATCGAACGCATCCGAATGCAGCGCAACGGCAAGGCCGTCCACATTCACCTGGCTGGCGGCAACCGAAGGCAGGATCGCGGAAGCCTCGAGGCGGGCTTGCGTGCTTTGGCCGGCTATCTTTGCCGACAATGACTGGACCTCGATCTTGACCGGGCTTTCGGCGCTGCCGATCGTCAACGGCAGGCTAGGTCCGGATGACGTCAGATCGAGCGAAAAATCGCTGACGCCGTTCGGATTTAAGGTGCCGGCGGCGTTGCCGGAAATCTTGTCGCCCGAAAGCGTTGCATGGTCCAGGGCCAGGCCGCTCGCCAGACCATAGCTGCCGGCGGCATCCAGATTGAGCGGCCCAAGTCCGGCCTGGCGGGTCTGGCTGGTCTCGGCGCCGGCAAGCTTGGCGTCGAACTCGATATCGGGATTGGCCGACGGACCCGTGAGGTGTGCCGTGCCTTCCAGCGTTCCGGCAGCATCCAGGCCCGGCACGAAATCATTGGCGAGCGCCGCAGGCAGGCTGGCGAAATTGGCCGTCAGGTCGAGGAGCTGGCCGGCGCTGCCGGAAACGGTCGCCGAGCCGCCGCCGAGATTGAGCGCAAGCTTCTCGACGCTGGCGACGCCGTTCGCGATTGCAAGGCGCGACGGCTCGGCGATCGCCGCCTTGATGCCGCGCAGGGTCGCTTCGCCGGACGCGATCTCGACGCTGGTCTTGCCGTCGGCGATCTTCACGCGCCCGGTCGCGGTGGCCGGAATTCCGGATGCCGTCGCGCCGCCGGAAAAATTGGTCCAGTCGCCGTCGCGCTTCAGGTCGATGCCGATACCGCTGACCACCGTCTTGCCGGAAGTGACGCTGTCGGCCTTGATCGTGCCCGATATTGCCGGTCCCTTGAGATAATTGGCGATCAGCGCGTTGACGGTGATCGCCTTCGCCGCCAGTTCGCCGCGCGCGATCGATGTGCTGGCCGCATTGATGGTGAGGTTCGGAGCCGCGCCATCCTTGGCGAAAGCGATCGTGCCGTTGATATCGCCGGTCGCCGTCTGGCC